>CAIMDR010000669.1 GCA_903839795.1 uncultured Methylococcaceae bacterium
AATAATCCTGACTACAATCACGTGACAAGTCACTGATATTGGCATCTCTAAAGTAATCCCTAAACAATGAAAATAATGAATGTTATCAGCTCCCTGCATTTTGGAGGAGCAGAAACCCAGGTAATTAATCTATCAAAGGAATTAGCTAAACAAGGGCATCAAGTTATGCTGATATCGTTAACAAACGATGTACCAAGAATAGCCGAATTGGAAGGAAGCCCTGTTGAAATCATTGTTGAAAACAAAAAATCCATACTGGATTTAACTGTCCTAAATAATTTAAGAACCCACATTAAAAAATTGCAACCCGACATTATCCATGGCTATCTATATGATGCCGAGTTTTATTGCCGATTAGCGGCAATTGGATTATCTATCCCGGTTATTAATTCTGAACGAAACGATAACTATAAATTTAATAAAAACCAAATGCTGGGTGACTATTTAACAACCCGGCTTGTTGATGGTGTTATTGCCAACAGTTATGCAGGCATGTCTTTTTCAAAAAAACGCTATCAGCATTTGAATGAAAAAAACTTTCATGTAGTATGGAATGGCATTAATCTTGATAACGTCAATCAACGAGTATCACATTGCGACAAGGACTATAAACAAGATTTTTTTAATAACAGCACTATTAAAATGGCTTGCATGGTTGCGTCCATAAAAGAACAAAAAGATTATGTTTTAGCGTTGCAGGTTGCAGAAAAATTAATTCAGTCAGACGAGCAATGGCGAGTCATATTTTTAGGTGATAAATTATTTGAAAGCGATGACAGCTATAAAAAAACCATCAATTTGCAATACAACAACCTAAACGAGAAAAGTAAAATCAAATTTCTGGGTAACCGTACAGATGTCATTGAAATACTCAGTCAAGCAGAAGTTTCATTTCTTACATCACATTACGAAGGCTTTCCTAATGCAGTACTTGAATCAATGTCTGTCGGCACGCCAGCTATAACAACTCATTTTTCGGATATTAAAAAGATTGCTCCCGCGCCATGGATGGTAATTGATAATCATCAACCTCAAGATTTTGTCAAAGCTATAAACAAAGCGGTCGATGAAAAACCAACCCTGTCATACAAAAGCATCAAATGGGTAAATGAACATTGCACCCTTGATGTTATTGCCAGAAAGCTTATTGACACTTATAGCCTCTATATATAAAAACGCGCGATGACATCCTACTCAATCTATGTATTATTTTCTGCCTGCGTAGCATTATTTTTAGCCGTACAAACAGACAGGAAGCTATTAAGCTTTGTGCTTATTTTGTGGATATTGGCGCAACCCGTCATTAACTCAAAATTTGTAATTCCCTTACCTGGGTTACCTTTTGAGCTACAGCCCAACCGACTGTTATTACTTTTTTCTTTGCTCTATGTAATATGGGGCAAATTATTGGACAACGCCAAAACCAAAGGTCTCACCCCACCCTTCGATAAATACATTATTATCTATTTTTTCTTGGTTATAATTTCAGTCGTTGCGAATTCTGACGTTATACAAGCAAAAAAAGAAATATTTGCGGCTCCCTTGGAAATTATTACTTTTTATCTGGTGTACACCCTGACTAAAAGTCATGTCACTGAAAAAGTTTTTCAAGCACTGATTAAAGCCATTATTTTTCTTGCCGTTATTTCGTCAATTATTGCTTTCATTCAATTCACCGCTGACACGAACTTCTTTAGAGTGGGTGACCTCCGGCCTGCTTTTGGCGACAAGCTTCGCTCTACCGGGATTTTTCAATCTGAATATGACCAGGGTTATTTTCAAATACTGGCGACTATCGTCATTCTGATTCATTACCAAAGTAAATGGCTAAAAACAATTCTCGTCCTTATGATTTCAACATCAGTGGTGCTTACTTTTCATAGAATGGACATGATTATTTTATATGCCTGCCTGGTGAGTTATTACACCTTTTTCAGTGGCAAAAAGCTGAGTATATTAGCTATTATTCTGTCAATCCTACTGCCAATCATGGTTCTTGTTTCTTATGACATTTATCAGTCAACGGGCAACCAGAGCGCCGCCGTTGAAGAACGCCTTAAGCAAGATACCGTAACCGGTCGCTTCCAGCAATATGAATTAGTTTGGGAAACCATGTCGGATTATCCGCTAGGTATGGGCAGCTACACAAACCAGACTTATATGGATCTAATGCTTAAATACGGTATGACAGAATGGCGGCCAGATGAAAGAGGTGTACACAAGCCCTATCCACTCGGTGTCCACAACGGTTATCTGGCAACGGGTATCCTCTATGGGTTTATGGCAATGACAGTGTTTATGCTGCTGGTAGTGTCCATGCTGAGATATTTTAAGAAAACCATTAGTCCAAGCCTTAAATACTCCTTAGTGGGTTTTTATATGCTAGTTATCTATGTGCTGGCTAATCTGAGTAACAGTATCAGTATATTTCGCGCCTATTATGTTTTACTGATGGCCATTATCTGTGGTTCACTTATTGCTCTTAGTCGAAGAGAAGCGGACTTGCAATTAAAGGACGCAAAAACATTGGATCATACGGATCAAAATATCATTGGCATCAGACAGCCTTTTAACAATATTAAATAATGATTAATTTCAGTGTGTTTTCATCAATAAAATTATTATTAGGCAGCAAACGGGTAAAACAAACCGGGATACTGTACCTGTCGCTGGTCATTTCGCTAGTGCTGGGTATTCTGGTAAGTGTAATTAACACTCGATTACTGGGTGTAAAGGCATTTGGGGATTTCAAGTTTTTACAAACAATATGGATACTGGGTGTCACTTTCGTCACCTTCGGGTTGTTTGCTACCGGCAGCAACCTGTTGGCAAGACGCACATCGCTGGATACAGAAAGGCCCTTGGCTGGCAGCCTGCTGGTTATAGCCGGTGTCATTGCTGTGCTTTTTACCTTGGTAATAGCTATCGCTTCATTCCCCATTGGCTACCTATATGGTCAAGAGCTGGGCGGTAAACTACGTCTTTTTTCTGCTTTGGTATTTGTATTCCCCTTGCAGCTTTATCTTCAAGAAGTACTGCGGGGTACAAACGCCATAACTAATCTGGCTTTACTCAACGCCTTGCCACAGTTGCTGTACATCCCGGCCGCTCTGGCAACCAAGCATTACATTGAGTTTTCGCTGGATATTGCCTTATTGCTTTTTTTGTTGAGTATCGCAATAACTGTTCTTTTAGTAACCCTACTGACCAAACCCCGCTTTAATAAACCAGGCTCTGGCATCAAAGAAATACTTGCCCACAATCGCTCTATCGGTCTTAACGTCTACCTGGCTGTTCTGGTTACAACCGCTACGACTCAATTAAGTCAATTTTCTTTGGCTTACTTTTTTGATACCCGCCTGGTTGGTATTTTCTCTTTGGCCATCACCATCACCATGCCGTTGACCATGATACCTAACGCTATTGCCACCTCGTTTTTTAAGCAATTTGCCAGCTTGACCCAAATTCCGCGCAAAGTCATTATCATGACCCTTGCCATTTCAACCCTGACCCTGCTGGGTTTTCTGGCTGTTATTGACAAAATTATTGTCTTACTGTATTCGCAGCAATTTATCGAAGTAGTGCCTTTGGCCTATATCTGCGCAGCCGGTGCCTTAATACATGGCATGGGTGACGTTTATAACCGTTTTTTGCTGGCACACGGACGTACCAAGGAATTGAGAAATAATGCCATGTTTCTTGGGGTATTAAGTGTCGTCGGCTATGTTTTCCTTGTTGTCAAATGGAGCGTAATGGGCGCAGCAATTACCAAAATTATGGTCGATATTTTTTATCTGCTATCCATGTTTGAGTATTATCATCATCATAGAAAACATTTAAACTCGCAGTTAATCAGCTCGTAGAGTCAGTTTTTTACGGTGGTATAACGAAATACTTTTAAACTTAATAAATTGAGATTAACTATGAAAATTGCAATCATTATTCCTGTATTTAACAGACGTGAGACCACATTAAAATGTCTTGGTCTATTAAAAGATAATGTTTTAATCCCTGCTGATACTTTATTACAGATTATTGTAGTGGATGATGGCTCTACAGATGGCACAGCCACTGCTATTGGGCAGGCTTACCCCGAAGTAAAAATTCTTAATGGCGATGGTAATCTTTGGTGGACTGGCGCTATTAATAAGGGCGTAGAGTTCGCCTTAAGCCAAGATTTTGATTATCTGTTGACCCTAAATGACGACATGGAGTTTGACGATGATTTTTTGCTTCAACTACTGGTTGTAGCCAATAAAAATCCGCAAGCATTGATTAGCTCACTTAAGCTAAATAAAAGACCGGACGGAAAGAAACAAATAATAACTGCTGGTTTTAATATTACCGGGTTCTTAAAACAAATTGAAACTATTCATGCCAATAAGCTATTAGATGATATACACCTTGATGAGGTGATTACATGCGATATTGTAACCGGCGCTTCCTTATTGATTCCAGCTTTAGTTTTTACAACAATTGGTAGCTTTGATAACGCTAATTTTCCACATCACTGGGCGGACTTTGAATTTAGCCATCGTGCTTTTCTTGCCGGTTTCCCATGCCTGGTTGCAACCAAGAGTAGAATCTATACCGACTATAATCAAAACTACGCGACTCCTTTTTTATTGGCATCAACAAAAACACAATATATTAAAAGTTTGTTTAATAATACCAGATACTATCATGGCGTTATAAGCCTGTTTAAGTCATCTTACATGCATAAAAATATTTTTATTGGCAGCATATTATTTGCAAAAAAACTAGTAGGTCTAAGTAAAAATATACTGCTTAAATTAATTCTGCCTAATCAACTATTAAGAATTCTTTTCAATCCTAAAGGTTAATAAAAATCATGAAAAAAATATTTAGCTTGCTAATCAGATTAAAACAATTTATCGCCATAAGAACTTATGATGAATACTCAATTGCAGATTTTTATAGACAAGAGTTCGGCGTAACTATAGGATCCAATTGTAGAATTATGGGCAAGCGCTTAAATCAGTTTGGCAGTGAACCCTATTTAATCAGCATTGGCAATAATGTCACCATAACAGAAGATGTCAAGTTTATTACCCACGATGGCGGCGTTGGAATTTTTCGCAAGGAGATTCCAGGGCTAAACGTTTTTGGAAAAATTGTCATTAAAGACAACTGTTTTATCGGCGTAAATAGTGTTCTTTTGCCCAATATTGTAATTGGTCCGAATGCCGTGGTGGGCGCTGGAGCTGTTGTGACAAAAGATGTTCCTGAAAATACAGTTGTAGCCGGCGTTCCAGCTAAACGATTAATGTCAATAGAAGAATATAAAGATAAGGCATTACAAAAAGGGCTAATTATTTTAAATGTCAATATTGATAATCAGGACAAGGTATTAAAACATACACATACTGACCGTTCGTCAAACTTTACCCCAAGCCCATGAAATTATGGGTAATCCCCATAAAAAATAGCATGTTGCAAAATAAATACATTAAATGACATATATTTATCATCATATATGACCTCTTAAATCAAGGTACTGGAAAGTATAATACGCCTAACAATAACTCACCTGCATTATTTGTAGGGATTATCAAATCGATATATTCAGATACTGTTAACCGTAACATCAGAAAATTAATTTAATCCATGACTATTGACTCTCAAACCACTGTGCATCATCTAACACACCCAAAGTATCGAGCAGACATTGACGGGTTACGTGCCATTGCTGTTCTTTCTGTTGTAGGCTTTCACGCTTTTCCTAAGTGGATCCCTGGTGGTTTTGTAGGGGTAGATATTTTCTTTATCATTTCCGGCTTCCTGATTAGCGGAATTATATTTGGTAATCTTGAAAAAAACAGCTTTAGCTACTCTGAGTTTTATGCGAGACGTATTAAACGCATTTTTCCAGCCCTATTACTTGTTTTGTTTTCAAGTTATGTGTTTGGATGGTATGTTTTGCTTTCTAACGAATATGCTCAATTCGGAAAGCACATGGCGGCAGGTGCCAGCTTTATTTCCAACTTCATACTGTGGAATGAAGCTGGTTATTTTGACAATATGTCCGATTTGAAACCATTATTGCATCTATGGTCGCTAGCAATTGAGGAGCAGTTTTATATAGTCTGGCCTTTGCTTTTAGGCTTAATATGGAAGCGTAAATTAAATTTCTTAACGCTCACAATTACTATTGCTGCAATTTCATTTTCTTTTAATATCTTTATTGCCAACACTAATCCTACTGCTGATTTTTATTCTCCTTTTTCTCGTTTTTGGGAATTAATGCTTGGCGGAACGTTAGCATACTTAACATTACATAAACCACAGCACTTACCCAAAAAACCAAACTGGCAAGCAATTAGGATTTATTTTTATCGCTGCAGGCTTATTGCTGGTTAACCGTGACCGGGCTTTTCCGGGGTGGTGGGCTTTACTTCCTACACTTGGGGCTGTTCTTATTATCTCCGCAGGCCCTAATGCTTGGTTTAATAAGAATATACTGGGTAATAAATTAGTGGTTTGGGTTGGACTTATTAGCTACCCACTATATTTGTGGCATTGGCCTTTACTATCTTTTGCACGGATAATTGCAAATGGAGAACCTTCAAAAGAAATTCGTTTTACGCTGGTATTAACGAGTTTTTTATTAGCTTGGCTAACCTATCAATTCTTGGAAAAACATATTCGAAACAACACAACGAAATTTGTTGTTCCCTCGCTGTCAATACTCATGCTATTTTCTTTAATCTTTGGCTTACTCACCTTAAATCAAACATGGGGGCCACGAAATAGTAATCCAAAACTTGAAATAATTGTGAATGCAATTGGTGACTGGGAGAGCACCCAAAGCCTTCAAGCTTTAAAAATGAATGGGCAATCTTTTTACTTCAAAGAATTCGATAATCAAAATGTACTTTTATTAGGCGATTCGCATATCGAACAATACATCCCAAGGGTGGTTGATTATGCAAATAAATCAAGCTTTGTTAGTAAATCGGTTTATTTTGCTACCCAAGGTGGATGCCCCCCTATACCAGGTGTTTATGAGGACAGTCATCCTGGTTGCGGTGCTTTCAGAGAAGAAGCAATTAAATTTGCAAGTAATCCAATCATTGAGTCTGTTGCAATAGGCGCTTATTGGAATGACTATTTTATCGGTCAAACAAAAAAAGCAAAGGACGCTTACAATAATTATGAATATTATTTCTTAGAGAATGGCGAAAAAAAATATTTCCGCCAAGGCGAAGCTAAAAAACTTGCATTATTATCTTTAGAAGCCTTATTAAAAAAGCTTTCTGCTACAAAGAAAGTATATTTGATACTTGATAATCCAGCCAGCAAACTATTTGATCCAAAGACATATTTTGAAGGTAGTAGATTAGGTGGATTGGTTTCAGTTAAAGAAATAAGTAATCGAATACCATTTGATAAAGAACAGGAAGAATTGCGTAAAGAATTAATTGATCTCGCTCATAGAGCGGGGTCTATTGTTATCGATCCAGTCCCAACACTATGTCCTAACAATAGTTGCTTAATACTAACTAATGACGGAATACCTTTGTATAAAGATCATAATCATCTTAGACCTTTTTTTGTGAAAAACTCTGCCAATTATATTGATGAAATTTTTAAGCATTAAAGCAGCAATGAGGCACATGAGTCCAATATTTTTGCAATGAAGTTTTTTCATGCTGTAAACTAAAAGTTGGGCAGCTTTTTATGAGAAAAACCAAACTTATGTTCTTAAACAAGAACAGTTTATCCTCAAAATTGCTGTATCCATGATTACTTTTCTCATGATTGATATTAACCGGTCAATTTTTAATGTCGTTGTTTTGATTCTACTCAGCGTCTGCACGATCATCTTTTTCAATCATTACGAAAGATATCAGGCTGTTAATCTGGAACTATTGGAAAACGCCGACTTACTGGAGCATTGGAAACACTCCGGCACAGGCATAACCTACCCCTCGGAAAACAAGACGATTGCCAAACTGGATGCTTCATCCCCGACCGATTCCCCGTCCCTTTCCCAGATCATCCGCCCCCCTTTTTACTCTCAATTGTTACGCCTTTCCTGCGACATCAAAACCCAAAATATCATGGGTGGCGACAAATACTGGAAAGCTGCACGCGTCATTTTGGTTACTCATAATCAAGAAGCGGTTGCAATGTATTCGCTTCCCCATATTCTCGTCCACCAACGCGGCAACAGCAACTGGACTCATTACGAAAAGGTATTTACTATAGCCCCAGACACGTCCGCAATAACAGTTGCCGCACAACTCACTGACAGCACAGGCACTCTTTGGATAAAAGCCCTCAGCCTGCAACCGGTTATGCTCAAAGATACCTTTAAACACTATCGTCAGTTACTTTTGTTGGTATGGATAACCCTTCTGTTATGGGTAGCCGCACCGCTCATAAAATCCGGCTTCAAAAGCTTTAAACATGGACTGGTTCTGTTGTTGGCAACAGGTATTATCTTGGGCGTCCTTATACCGGAAAATCTCAAGGAATCGCTTGGTGCGACATGGCTAGCCTCTTCCACGGCAATCATTGCATTTATCCCCACTGATTTTAACGATACCCAATCATTTAACTTAGCACTGCGGTTACCTGCGCTGGATATCTACAAGGCGGGTCATTATACGATGTTTACTTTTTTGTCCATTGCCCTTTTTGGTGCCAAACCTTACACGACATCAACCATTCGCTTACTAACTTTTCTGGTGCTTTTCGCCTTGGTCACTGAAGTGTTGCAACTGTTTATGGCGGGCCGCACTGCACAATTAGCCGACATCTTTATCGACAGCTGTGGTATTACAACGGGCCTTATAACTACTTGCTTGTATAAGAAATTAAAGAATGATTCAAGCTAACAACATAGCGGCAATTACAATTAATTTTGTGCCTTGACTGGTTAGCCTGTCCAGACCAGAGCGACAGAAACTTAGTGCCAAGTTAACGTTAATCAATTATCATGGCAAACGGTGTCACTTCTTCAATTAACAATATCAAATAATGAAAAAAATACTCCTGGTTGGTACCCATAGAACAATGCCAAGTGGCGTTTCGACGCATATTAATCAATTGATGGCATCGCCGCTAATAAATAAATTTAATTTTGATAATTTTGTCATTGGTAGTGAAAGTTGCCAAGAATCTAAGTTAAGTAAAATAAAACGATATATTCTGAGCCCCGTCAGTTTGGCGATAAAAATAATTTTTTTTCAACCGGACATAGTGCATTTAAATCCATCAATGGACTTTAAAGGTTTTTTTAGAGATGCCGTTTATTTGTTTATTGCCAAGTTGCTAGGCAAAAAAGTGGTTCTTCAATTACATGCCGGCTTGAAACCTCAGGTATTTTTTAATCAATCGTCTTGGTTATTTCGGGCCAGACGATTAGTGCTTCAAACTGCGGATGCCGTTATTCTGCTGACCCAATTAGAAGCTAAACATGCAGCCGGTTTCTGTCATTTTAAAGCACTTACAGTCGTACCCAATGCGATTGATGTTACGGTTTTTACAACGAATGTTACCGAAAAAAATAATACCTCAGACGAAATTACACTGGTCTATATTGGTAGATTAGTCGATGAAAAAGGTATTAAAGAAAGCATTGAAGCATTATCCCTGTTAAAACAACAGGGCTATAAAAATGTTACCTTTAAAATAGCCGGAACCGGGCCTTATGAACAAAGCCTAAAACACTTGGTCGATGAGCTTAATGTAAACGATAACGTTGAGTTTATGGGGCCTATTTTTGGTGAGCAAAAAATACAGTTTTGGCATGATGCCACTATTCTTGTTTTTCCGACTTATTTTGATGAAGGCCTGCCTTATACACTACTTGAGGCATTAGCTTCCGGCACTCCGTCCATCACCACAAGAGTAGGAGGAATACCTGAAGTTATTGAAGACGGCATACACGGTTTATTTGTTGAAGAAAAAAATCCGGAAGCGATTGCCAATGCGATAAAGACAATGGTTTCTGATAAATCACTTTTAAAAACGATGTCTGAAGAATGTATCAAACGAGCTAATGAACACTACAGTATCGCAAGATTATCCAAGCAAATTGAAGCGATTTATGAAAATTTACAACCGAAATAAATTGAACGTTTTCTTATTACTTTTAGTTGTACCCTTTTTAATCCGGATATGTGTTAAAGGATACAGCTATGAAAATAAACAGCTTTCATCTAATACGGCTTTTTGCCGCATTGCAGGTCTTAATTTTTCATACCATTGGTTGTCATTATACCGCGCATAAAATTTCCTCAATGGGCACGCTAGAAATTGAATCT
>CAIMDR010000670.1 GCA_903839795.1 uncultured Methylococcaceae bacterium
CATCTGCGTTATGCAGAAAATGCGTGAGGATTTTTCTATAGCTGGCTAATTCATCTAGCCAAACGGCTTGGAAATTATTTATCTGAAAAACTATAAATCTTCATGTAATGGAAGTTTAATGTCTGAAAGACTATAGAACACGGGTTTCAACGAATTTTTCTTTTTAGCCGAAAAGATAGCAACGTATTTATGGGTATTACTTTTATGGGATGAAGGAATTTCTTTTATCCGTGTCTATCAGTCAAATCCGTCTAATCTGTGTTCTATTTTTAACGGCGGATTAGTTATGTTAGTGTCATTGTTGAGTCTGAAACAGGTAAATCTTATGAAATCCTACTCCAAAAATATTAAACGACTACTGCGAGAATATATCGTAAAAGCTTATGATCGAGAGTTACATCGTGAGTTGGTAAAACTGGATATGAGTTTTGCGCAATGGCGTGATGGCAAGATAGATAGCGATGAGCTTAATTATAGAATTCATCAATACCACTCAGGTGCTTCACGCGATCTATACAAAAAATACAATAACGCAAACGATGATATGAACGTGGCTTACGCCATTGTTACCGACATACTGAATCGGGATGAAATACCGGCCGAATTGTTGGAAGCGCTCACCGGTTTATTGGAATTCTATCAATCGATTAAAGATGAAGGTGAGTTGAAAGCGCCCGGTGAATAAGTAATGTGCATGAAATAACTTGACCATTTATATTCCCTCACCCCAGCCCTCTCCCATAGGGAGAGGGAGCAAGCAAGATGTCTAAGTTATTTGATGTGGATTCCTAATGTTTTAAACCACTGCGCTTAAGGAGGCATGTCTATCAATAATCTGAAAGTGTTTTAGGTGGAATGGCGGCTCTTAACGCATTTAAAACCGCCAGGATATCAATGATTTCTTGGGTGACCGCACCGGCAACGGGTGAAAGATAACCTAATCCGGCAAATACCATACCGATCAAACTCAGCGCCATGCCGCCGACTGCGCTTTGGAGGGCAATTTTACGCATCCGTGAACCAATATGAAAAAGTTCATCGACTTTTAATAATGAGCTGTCCATGATGACTGCATCGGCCGATTCGCCGGTAATATCACTGTTTTGACCAAACGCTATGCCGATAGTCGCCGCCGTTAACGAGGGTGCATCGTTGATACCATCACCCAGAAAAATGGTTTTTTCCATAAGAGTTTCTTGGCGTACTATTTCAAGTTTTTGTTCAGGACTTTTACTAAAGTAAATATGTTCAATACCCACTTGTTCGGCGAGGTAACGGACTTCGGATTCTCTGTCACCGGACACCAACATCACTCGCTCAAACAAGTGATTGGGTTGCAAGTGATTAATAAATGATGAGCTGTCAGTACGCACTTCATCCCGAAATTGCAGGGTTGCTGCATAGAGATCATCAATCAATACCACACATTCCAAGCCTCCCGTGAGAGGGGGTAATTCTGCAATACCGGCCGAGTTTGTTTCGGTAAAGTTTTTACGGCTGGTAATTTGTACCTGTTTACCTTCCACATTACCGGTCAGGCCTTTACCGGGTAATTCGGCGATACGGGTCACACTTAATAAGGCTAATCGGGCTTTTTCCGCTGCTTTAATAATCGCGCTGGATAACGGATGTTTGGAATACCGCTCCAGACTGGCAATTAAGGTTAACACCTCCTGTTCGTTCTGGTTTTTTGCTGTAATCAACGCTGTCAGCGAGGGACGACCATAAGTCAGGGTGCCGGTTTTATCAAAAATTGCGGTTCGACAAGTGCCAATAGTTTCCAGTATGGCCGGGTTTTTGATGATAATTTCCCGCCGAGCCGCCAGCGAAATTGAGCTGATAATGGTGACGGGTATGCCTATTAGCAAAGGGCAGGGCGTGGCAACAACCAGCACCGCCAGAAAACGAACGACATCGTCGCTTATCATCCAGGCAGTCAGGGCAATGATGACGGCCAACGGTGTATATAATGCGCCCAGTTGGTCGCCCAGCCGTCTGATGTTGGGGCGATATTGCTCGGAAGAGCGCATGACTTCCATGATTTTGGCGTAGCGGGAATCAATAGAGAGTTTGTCAGCGCGAATCGTTAACGCGGAATCACCATTAATCGCGCCGGAGATAACCATAGAACCGATGGTTTTTGACATCATATAAGGTTCGCCAGTCAAATAGGATTCATCCATCGTGCCGGAGCCTTCCAGCACCGTGCCATCAACCGGGCAAATTTCATGAGGCAATATCAATAAGGTATCACCGATAATAACCTGCTCGGTGGTAATGTCGGTTAAGTCCTCTGCTGATTTTCTATGCGCCACTGACGGCATACGCTTGGCTAATGCCTCCAGTACGGAAGAGGCTTTGCGCACGGCATAGGTTTCCAAGGCTGCACCACCGGAAAGCATTAATACCACCAGACTTCCAGCCAGATATTCATCCAGAATAACGGCGGTAATAATGGATAAGCCGGCCAGCAAATCGGCACCAAAATTGCCCTGAAATAATTTTACAATCAGCTGATAAATCAAAGGCAAGCCACCCAGTACTAAAACGGCCAGCAGGGGCAGTTGCACCAGCGTCGTTGAAAAGTGGGTTTGTCCTTGGTAAAGGTGGGCAATTGCTGAAGTTAAGGCGGCATTAACGGTCAAGG
>CAIMDR010000671.1 GCA_903839795.1 uncultured Methylococcaceae bacterium
CCTGTCGATTAAGAAATGGCTCACCATTATTGTATATTCGGGATGTCATCAAATTGCGCCGACAAGGATGTGATATTCCAAAATTACCGCAGATACCCGAATTGGCTGCCGTTTAATCTAGGGCTCTGATCGGTTACCCTTGGAAAGCGCCAAATCGGAGGTTGAAGGTTATCGTGCATTTCTTGAAACTGAAGGTCGAGCTCGATTTGCTTTGCCTTCTTCAGCAGGTCATCAACATATTTTGAATTCCACTCCAACATATACGCCACAAATTATGGTTACGCATATGATCGAATATGCTTTGTATGCCGGTGGATTAAATAAAGAATCAGAAATACAAAAAATAAAACTTCAAATAGAAAGATCACCTAAACCTGCAAAAGGTAAAAAGAAGGCTGCAAGGGAGTTTAATGATAAAGGCTTGGTGTTATCAAAAGAAGGTGACTTTAATAATGCGGTCAAAATGTTTGAGGAAGCCTATGAGTTAGATAAGTCTGATATTGAAATTATAAGCAACTTGGGCTATGCATATTTAAAGCTAGGTGATTTGGATTTGGCTCAACAAGCGATAACTACGGGTTTAACTTTATCTCCTGGACGAGCAACCTCTTGGGATAATTTAGCCGATGTTTTCGGAATAAAAGGGGATATAAGTAAGGCTGTAGCCTGTTTTTCCAATACGTATAGATTTTCAAAAGACAGATTAAAAACCCATCAATTTTTGAAAAAATTAAACGAAAATGAAGATGTGGATAAGTTGAAACAAGCAAGAGCTCAGGCTATAGTTTGGGCAGAAAAATCATATCCTGAATTGGCTGGTTGGAAAAAATTTACGCCAATTCCACAATAACAGAGTAGTCGTCTTTTGATTTCATATCCTAATTTTCTCCATAAATTTTTGTATAAACAATGCTCATAAACCCAGACCAACCCATTAAGCTTTCTTACCAACATCGACTGCAATGGGAAGAATCAAGGCAAAAAGATGTAATCATTTATCCTGAAGGGGTTGTTGAGCTGAATCAAAGCTCAGCTGATATTCTAAAGCTGTGCGACGGCTCCCGTAACCTAACGCAAATTGTCACCGAGCTCGAAATTAAATATGCTACCAATAGAATTTACCACCACATTACTGAGTTCCTAGAGGTCGCTTTTAAAAATGGCTGGATAGATCTATTAAAAATCGAAACAAAAGCAGCGCCACTATCTTTTTCAGATTGCAATACCCAAATCCTTGAAGACACAGAGTTGCACCGAAATCCATTTTTTCTATTAAGCGCAACCACCAGAGATGACCGGCGGCGAATTGTTGAACTGGCTGATGAAAAATCTCTCGAACTTGATCACGAGGCTTGTCAAAAAGCGCGTTCAGACCTGACTAGTCCAAGAACCAGGCTTGGGGCGGAAATGGCATGGTTACCAGGTGTTTCTCCAAAAAAAGCTGCTCAACTTGTAGGCCAATTATTCCAAAATCCCATGTTTATTCGCATGGAGTCTGGCTTGCCATCGCTAGCTCATGCAAATCTAATGGCGGCAGCTTTTAAGGTAGTTGACAGCAAGCATTATCCAGAAGACCTATCTAGTTTTATTCAGGAAATGGCCTATCTTGTTGACGAGATTACTGTCGATGACATTATTCGCGACATCAATGAAGATCGCTTAATTGCCGGATTTTCTGAAGTAATCGCAAAGGAACCGGTTGAAACCGAGCTTATTGAACGCAAACGCTATTTTAAGAATGCGATTAAAGATGCCTTGAACCGTCTTCCTCCAAAGTCTCTAGTTGAAGCAATGACTTTAGCGGTCGACAGCATAACGGCGGGTGGTGAAGATCATGCGCCAGAATTGATTGATGATCTTGTAGATAGCTATGAGGTTGAGACTCAAAATTTTCTTCAAAAGGAAGCAGAGAACATTCGCAAACTCATCAAAAATATTCGTGATTCTGCTCCATCTAGCGAGGCTGTACTAAAACCACTAATTGACAAGCTCGACAAGGTTATAACTAATTGGATCAGTGTTGCTTATCCTATTCATTTGAGCATGAAATCACGCGGTATGGTTCATAAACAAAGTCGAGATTTAGGCTTTGATATAAGGGAATTGGCGGTCGATCTCTTCAGCGAACACAATGCCGTTAAACAGGCTCAGCAGATTATAGATCTTCTTCGAAACCACTTTTCGCAATGTCCGGAATTGACCGTGCACGTTGAAGACGATGCTAACAAACTAGCTGAAATTGCCAACAAGCAAAACTTTGCCGAGTTACTGACGCCGATCCATGATCTTTGCAAGAAAGCCTCCGAAGCCGCAGAACAAAATCCGTTACACGCTGATACTCAAGGACAAAAAATCATAGGCATCGTACCGAGGTTGCTAACGGTCGCTGAACGTAGTGGCGCTCCACTCGATCTTATCAATGAAGCTAAGGATCACATTGCCTTCACTTTATCAATCTGTGCAGTGGAGTACGGGAATAAAACATCAAAGTGGCGACCTTGCTTGATCCTACTTGATGCAGCGAATATATTTGCCGTTGGACTGCAAGCTAAGGAAAGGATCACTCAGAATCTTGAAATTGTCAGGAGCAATGTACGCCTATACGGGGATCTTGAGCCGATCGATTCCGCTCCATCGCTTTACACCATCAATGGTTGTGGCTTAACTCTCTATGGCTCTACGGATCTTGATTCGAGGAGTGGCTCATACATGGCAACGTATTACTTCGTTCTGTTCTTCGTTCCTATTTTCCCTATCTGTCGCTATCGGGTGATATCATCAGGTGCGAAAGGTTACAGTTTTCTAGGCAAGGGGGCGCTCCGAACTTTCGACAAATGGCACATTGCGATACCTGCCTTCATAATGCTATTCTTTATGTTTATGACCAGTTATTCGCTCTTTGCGAAGGTAATTCATTGAATTTTAACGATTTAGGTTTTTAATAATCATGATTCACTGAATTTATTTTCTTTTAATAACAATGTGTTATATCTAATAGCGAAAAATGGGTTATAAATAAAAATAATTAATTGATACTGGGTTCTGTTGATGTTTTTCCTGAAAAATTAATTTATATTTTTCAATTACATAATGCCGTAAGAGGGATTAAATGTAACACGGTAACTCGCTTTTATTTCCCCATGATGAAAGCCAGGCATCAACACATTCATGGGGTATGGCGTGGCCTGTGAGTTTATAGCGTTGCCAACGTGCCCCACATACTCACGATTTTTTGGGTCTTCTGACTTTGGCGTGATCCAGTAATATCAAAACAATCAAATGGTTATGAGATATTTTTAAAATCTGTGGATATGCACTGTAACCATTTTTTAGCACCTAAAATGCTATACCAAGGGGAGTTATTTATTAATTATCATGTAAAACAATAAGTTATAAATATTACAAAAACGAAAAAGTGGTTATTATTTTAGAATCTGCCAAGCGATTAATAGGTATATTATATTGTTTTTTAACTGTTTTATTGATCACGCCAAAGTCAGAAGAGCCGATTTTTTAACGCGATAAGGTGCGTCGCTAACCTATAAGTAGTCACTCAAAAGTTACTTAACATTTTCAAAAGATAAAATTATCCATATATTTACCAAAACACCAGTAATGATGATTTTTTAGGTTTAAATACGATTTCTTAGGTAAAAAATCGTATTTGCCATTTTGTTAAAAGACTTTTAGCTACCTACTTAGTGTCTGAACGGAAAAGCCACAAGCCACGACACACAAGGGATTCAGCTATTTGTTGAGCGCGAAGATTTTTTATCCTGCTTTGTCATTTTACGAAAAAGTGATGTTTGGCGGCACGTTACAGGGTAAGCGTTATCGAAACCTCATCATTTCTTCTAGTTTTTGTAAATCTTTGATTCATTATTTTGTCTGTAAGACCCTATTTGTATGGTCTACAGCATTTTCGTTCAGACACTACTTAGGATGTTGCCGAAGCAAGGAGGCGCATTGTTTCGAAAAATTGCTTGCCATAAAGCGACCTCTCGCGACCGGCAGCTGATGAACATATTGCTGACGTTGATTGATCGTAACTGTCGGGTAGCTATTGGCTGTGAACTTCCGGTCAGCCAGGTCGGGCACATGCTTTTCGTGCCCGACATTTTCGCGTTAGAACGCACGAATGGCATTGAATAAATCTCTGCGGGGGCACGAACGGCATGTGCCCACACTACC
>CAIMDR010000672.1 GCA_903839795.1 uncultured Methylococcaceae bacterium
GCAAACCCTGCGATATAAGTAAAAATAGACTGGATAAGTCCGATATGAATGAGTTTTATCAAAAAACTGTGCAAGATTTGATTAATTTGAAGCTTGGTATCAGGATAATTTAAAATTTTTCTGAAATCCATCAGAAGCCACTCATTCGAGTATCCTATTCTCGGACAGCCTCCTAGCAAGTAGCCTGTATGGAATGAAACGGAATACGGCGAACCGTGGTTTGAACTCTCCCGCATTTCGCGTTTCTTCATGCAGGCTACTTGCCACTTGCTTACATCTCAAAAATACTGACCAGGGTTGATGAAATTATTTTTTGCGTTTTTGAGTCCACAGTTCCCAGTTTTTTAATGAGTCTGGATTTGTCGACTGACCTTAACTGATCCAGCAAAATAAGGCCGGTTTTATCTTGAAACTGAAGCTCAACTCTTGAGGGCGCATGAAACCCTTTTGTCGTCATGGGAGCGATTAAAACAGTTTTTAGGCAATTCATTTCATTGGGTGAAACAATGACGGAGTGTCTTGTTTTTTAATTTCACTGCCAATAGTTGGATCAAGTTCGATAAGATAAACGTCAAATCGATTAACTACCATTCCCAAGTCTCTCCGGTTGCAAGCTCTGCACCATGATCAAGATTCCTGTTGGTTTCATTAAAATCTTGCTCAATTTGAGAAACTGCAATACTTTTAAACTGCTCTTTCCAACTTTGTCTTGTTTTTTTTATAGGGGTGATTAATAAACCATTATCGACGACTTGAATTTCAAATTCTTTGTTTTGAAGATTGGCTTGTTTAATAAGTGGTTGTGGAATTCTGATTCCTTGAGAATTTCCTATTTTGATTAAATGCGCCATAGCTGATTCCTCTTTATCCGTTAATTAAAACGCCTACACTGCAATTACTTTTAAAATGGATTGAAATGGAAAATTCCAATGTAGGGTTTCCTGCCCCAATCCTACCTTTCGCCTTTATCCAATTCTTGCAAATGCCGTAATTTTTCCTTGATTTTTATTTCCAGACCTCTATCAACGGGCTGATAATAACGGGTTCCGGCTAGCTGATCCGGAAAATAATTTTCACCGGCGGCATAGGCTTCCGGCTCATCATGGGCATAACGGTAGGCTTTGCCATAATCCAGAGATTTCATGAGTTGAGTGGGTGCATTTCTTAAATGTACCGGCACGCTCAGACTGCCGCTTTGTTTTGCATCCCGCATGGCGGCGTTGTAAGCTTTATAAACCGCATTGCTTTTGGGCGCACAAGCCATATAAACAATAGCTTGGGCCAAGGCCAGCTCACCTTCCGGACTACCGAGACGTTCTTGGGCTTCCCACGCATTGATGGCAATTTGCAAAGCTCTGGGATCAGCATTCCCGATGTCTTCAGAAGCTATTCTGACGATACGTCTGGCCAAATAGCTTAAGTCACAACCCCCATCCATCATGCGACATAACCAATAAAGCGACGCATCCGGTGAGCTGCCTCTTACCGATTTATGCAAGGCTGAAATCTGGTTATAAAACTCTTCACCTTGATTATCAAAGCGTCTAACGCCGCCGGAAAGCACTTCTCTGGCACACGCTTCATTAATCACAGTGCTATCTTTTGCAGCGGCAAGTTCTACCGCTATTTCCAGTAGATTGAGTAATCTTCTGGCATCACCGTCAGCGGCTTCGGCAAACTGCTGTTTTATGTCATCGGCCATTTCAATGCCCAGACTGCCCAGACCTCTGGCTTTATCGGCGAGTGCTTTCTCTATAACGTCTCTTAAGTCATTACTCGTTAAGGCATTAAGTACATAAACGCGAGCACGTGACAACAACGCGTTGTTAAGCGCAAAAGAAGGATTTTCAGTAGTAGCGCCGACAAAATAAACAGTACCATCTTCTACATGCGGCAAAAAAGCATCTTGTTGTGATTTATTAAAACGATGCACTTCGTCAACAAATAAAATAGTGCGTCGATGTTGTTCAAGTTGGATTTTTTTTGCTGCACTGACAGCAGCCCTGATTTCCTTAACACCGGATAATACCGCAGAAATCGGCATAAATTCGGCATCAGAATGCAGGGCAATTAATCGTGCCAGTGTCGTTTTACCGGTTCCTGGCGGCCCCCAGAAAATCATGGAATGCAGGCGACCGGATACCACGGCTTCGTAAAGTGGTTTGCCGGATTTTAGAATATGATGTTGACCTACATAATCGTCTAGCGATTGTGGCCGCATTCTATCAGCCAGTGGCTTGGTTAAATCATCGAACATTGAGAAGAGGCAGGAGCAAGGTTAAAGGTTAAAGGATTGTGCCTTTGGCTTTAAAAGCTTTTCACCACGAAGACACGAAGGACACGAAGTTTTTCTTTCTTCGTGTCTTCGTGGTGAATAAAAAAGCCTTTTTAATCAGAAAACACATCGGCACCCTTGGGGGCTTTAAATTCAAATACGGTTGGTTTTATCGGTGGGTTAAGTAATACATTAGAGAAATAGATACGGGTTAGTTGACCAAAATTATCACTTAACTCCATTCCACCCAATGAACCTTTATTCAAACCGATTAAAATATATTTAAAGCTGCTTTCCTGATTTTTAGGCAATAATTTAATCCATTGCATATCTCCGTCAACACCTTGATCTTGCATGGTAAAATTATCATCCAGTGATATATTGCCACTTAACAATAAGGCGGGTGTTGAGCCAACCGACTCATCAAGTTTTTTAATAGTGACTTGTTCCAAATCGGTATCGTAAAACCAGACTTTTCCGGAAGTGGAGACAATTTGTTGCTGAAACGGCTTTAAATAATCCCAGCGAAATTTTCCGGGTCGTTGCAGGTAAAAAATGCCGTAACTGGTTTGATAAGGATCGCCCGCTTCATTAATTAATACTTGTTTAAAATCAGCGGTCAATGACTTTGATGCCTTTAAAAATGCCTGCAACTGTTTGACTGGTTCGTCTGCTGCATAACTGGCGCTATTAATAAAAAAGAAAGTCAAAAAAATCAGGCGAAAAATAATCATTTTAATCATGGATGCTCTTTTATAATTCATTGTGGTTGAGGTTTGCTGGGGTTAGGTGCGCTTTCAGTTTGTCCAGGCTCGGTTTGTTCGGTATCGCCAGGTAACAAATCTTCAAACCATGATTTATCCTTGTCAAAAACCTCTTGTCCGCAACCTGAGTAAGTCGTTGGCTCTGAGCCCGAAATATAGGGATATTGCTTGCCGCCTCCGCAGCCTTTATGCGTTAACAAACCACTGCCCGGCTCAACCCAGACTAACTTGACATTGTCAGGTGGAATCAAGTTCACTGCTTGAGTTGATATTTGTTGCATTAAGGCGACCCAGAGAGGTAGTGCCCCGGTGGCACCGGTTAAGCCGATCGGTTTATTGTCATCCCTGCCCACCCAAACGACGGATAAATAATCGCCCGTGTATCCGGCAAACCAGCTATCTTTGGCGTCATTGGTGGTGCCGGTTTTACCAACCAAACCATACTCTTTAGGGAACGACGAATAGGCCGCTTTTCCGGTACCTTCATGCATCACTTCCTGCAAGATGGTATTGACGATATAAGTTGCCGCTGGATCGACAGCCTGTCTAACGGTAAACGGATAACTTTGCAACTGTTTGCCATCGGTATCAACGACCGCTCTAATGCTTTTAATGGGTGTTGAAAAACCATCGCCAGCCAGAGTTTGATACATCTGGGTCACTTCTATGGGTGTCAGTGCTGCTGCTCCCAATAATAAAGAAGGAAACAGATCAAGGGTGCGAGTAACCCCCATATTTTTTAAGGTTTTGGCAGTTCTGGCTACGCCAACATCCATACCGATACGAACAGTGGCCAAATTGTAAGATTTCGCTAATGCGGTGTGCAAAGCGACACTGCCATGCTCTTTATGATCGTAGTTTTTAGGAATCCAGTCTGTGCCATTTTGTCCCTTAACCACAATGGTAGAGTCGCTTACGCGCGTGGTAATGGTATATTTATCCGGATATTCCAGAGCCGTCAAATAAACCGCCGGCTTGATTAAGGAACCGATAGGTCGCACTGCATCTAGCGCACGATTGAAGCCACCCGCCATATTTTCGCGACCACTGGTTAAAGCGGTCACCTCGCCACTATCGCGACGGGTAACGATAACAGCTGTTTCAAGATCATTGGCGTGCTCCGATTTTTCAAGTTGTTTTAACTTGGTCTCAACGGTCTTTTCCAAAACATCCTGAACTTGAGTATCTAGCGTGGTAAAAATTCTTAATCCCTGAGAGGTTAAGTCTTCTTCGCGATAATCCTGCTTTAATTGCCGCTTGACGAGATCAAGAAAACCGGGGTAGCGATTAGATGAGCGCTGCATGCGCGGAATGACACTTAATGGTTTGGCGATAGCCTGAGTGGCTTGATCCTTGGATAGGTAGCCTTCTGTTGCCATTTGCTCAAGTACCAGATTACGCCGTTGCAAGGCACGATCAGGAAACCGTCGTGGATCGTATTCAGAGGGACCGCGTACCAACGCGACCAAGGAGGCGACCTGTTCCAAAGGGAGATCTTTTAAGGTGCTGCCAAAATAAAACTCACTGGCCAAGCCAAAACCGTGAACAGCGCTTGAGCCATTTTGACCTAAATATATTTCATTCAAATAGGCTTCCAGAATCTCGTTTTTAGTGTAGCGGTATTCTAAAATCAGTGCCATTAAGGCTTCTTTAACTTTACGGGACAAGCGCCGCTCATTGGTTAAATAAAAGTTTTTAACCAACTGTTGGGTGATGGTACTGCCTCCTTGTACCATGCCGCCAGCGCGAACATTCGTCCACATCGCTCTGGCAATACCCTTCAGTGAAACGCCAAAATGCTGGTAAAAATCGCGGTCTTCCGAAGCAAGCAGCCCTTTAATTAGAGAGTCCGGCGCTTCTTCCAGCTTGATGAGTACCCGGTCTTCTTTAATCGTGGGATAAAAACTGCCAATTTGCACGGGATCCATACGGACAATGGCAACCTCCTCGGATTTTGTTATGTCCGTAATCGATTCTATGCCCATATCGGTAAAGCTCAGCGACATCTGCATGCTGGGTTGATGCTGATCCCAAAAAGCAAAATCACGCGTTTTTACACTAATTTGTGAACCTTCTTTAAAGTAGGTTCCTTCTACTGATAACTCGGCATCTTGTCGGTAATGCAGCATTTTTAACAAGGCTTCAAATTTTTCAGGAGGCAAGGCGTAGCCCGCATAAAGCTCAACCGGACTGGCGTAAACCCGCGCAGGAATGGCCCAGCGTTTGCCCTCAAATTGATTACGAACGTTATAATCCAGATAGCCCAGATAACTGATAAACATAAACAAACCGCCCGCTGAAAAAAGCAGGAACAGATTTCTAAACCAATGATTGCCTGATTTTTTTACCGGTTTTTTGTTGCCGTATCGGGAGCCGCGCCTGCTTGTTTTTTCTGCCATAGCCTTCTATAAATTAATTAGTTAAATCTTCATCCCTATATTCCCTCCATTATACATAAATCAGGATGACGGGATTCAGTAACGCTATAAAATGAACAATCTTGGCGATCTCTCGTAAGCATCAATCCAAGATCTGTCACCACGAAGACACGAACTATAGTCGCGACGTGGGCGTCGCTGCCACCGTAGGAACGACGCCCACGTCGCGACTAACGAAAACATCTTGATTTATCCCGTATTGGCCTCAGGCGTAGGACGGAATAAGACCACCCAAGCGTAGCGCGTGGTGGCGTTTCCGGCACACTCCCGTATCAGATGCCGGAAACGCTTATTCTCGCTTGCGCTCGAAAAGCCTTATTCCGGCCTACACAGTTTCTGGTGCTCAATCTTCACATTGAGTTCGTCGAGTATAAATAGACTGTGGCATTATTATTTTACATGGTTAACACAATTTTTCCGGTGGTATGGCCGGCTTCGATTAACTGATGGGCAACAGCCGCTTCTTTTAGGGGTAACTGCTGACTGACATGTAGCTTTAAGAGGCCTTTATTAGCCCATTGTGCGCATTGATTCAAAATGTCGACATGTTTGTCTCGGGCTTCAGGCAAATCTCTTAGCATCGGTGTTAACATCAACTCAAAACCAATCAGTAAATTACGCATTCTGGCTTCGCTCAGGTTCAATTCACCCGGATCCAGCAAAGTTATCAAGCGTCCAAAATGAGCCGTCGCAGCAATACTTTCCTTAAATACCTCAGCGCCTACCGTATCAAAAACCAGATCAGCCCCTTTGCCGTCGGTAAGTGCGTTGACTGCATCGGCAAAACCGTTTGGCGTATAAATAACGGCTTCATCAGCGCCCAGGCTTTTTACAAAGTCTGCCTTTTGTGCAGAACTTACCGTTGCAATGACTCGGGCTCCTTTTAGTTTAGCCAATTGTATCGCCACATGCCCAACACCGCCTGCTCCAGCATGAATCAACACCGTTTGTCCGGCCTGCAAACCGCCTCTATCAAACAAAGCGCCCCACGCAGTAATCAATACCAAGGGCGCCGCAGCCGCTTCAACAAATGAAAAAGTCTTGGGACTCAAACTAACCCAGCGTTCATCAAGTACGGTATATTCGGCATAGTTACCTTGTTCGCGACCCAGTCCGCCATTACAAAACCAGACCTGATCGCCAACCTTAAATTGACTGATGCCAGTGCCAATTTCGACAACAATGCCGGCACCATCACACCCCAATACCGCAGGCAAGGGTTGGTCATAAAACACACCATGACGTCTGACTTTAGTATCGACCGGATTAACGCCTGCCGCTTGCAGTTTAACTTTAAGTTCTGTTGCGGTTGAAATTTCAGGTTCTTGTAGTTCCTGACAGGTTAAAACATCCGCTTCGCCAGCGGCTGTCATTAGAATTGCTTGCATGTTTACCTTCCTTATTTTAGTTGCTATCAATCTGCCAGCCATTGCTGGCGATAATCCTGATAGGAGGTGTGTTTTAGTTTTATTATTTGCCGGTCTTGATAAGCATAAATATCCGGTAGA
>CAIMDR010000673.1 GCA_903839795.1 uncultured Methylococcaceae bacterium
ATTAAGGTTGAAGGGTCTTGTTCCAAATAACCATGACTGCCGTGTAATTGCATAAGTTGAGCGGCCAAGCCGGACATGGGGATGGCTTGGCCTTGATTAACGGCTAAATCGACGGCCATATTCAAATCTTTCAATAAGGTTTTAACGTGCCATTTTATCGGCTCAAAGGTGCCAGTTGCCATTTCAGAGCCGACAATTTGCAAGGGTTTTGAGTCAGCAAAGCCGCCGGACAGGGCTTCCGGTATTTTCTCGGCAGCGACACCGGCTTGCCGGGCCAGCGCGATCATTTCGGCGATAACCAGCACATTGCAGCTGACAATCATTTGGTTGCAAATTTTGGTGATCTGCCCGCTGCCCAAGTCACCCATGTGAGTCAGTTGCTTATAAAGCGGTGCCAGGACGACACGCGCAATATTGATGTTTTCCAGGCTGCCGCCTGCCATAATCGCCAGATTGCCTTGTTCGGCTCCCGTAACACCGCCTGAAACGGGCGCATCGACCCAGCCCATGCCGCATTTTTTATGCAGCATGGCGGCTAATTGTCGAGTGTTCTCGGGGTGGATGCTGGATAAATCAATCAGCAACTGGTTTGCTGAACCATTGTCCATAATGTCATTGCGTATAACCGTTTCAACAGCCAGGGTATCCGTCAAGCATAATAAAATAATGTCGGACGCTTTGACGAGTTCGGCAATGGATGAACACGCGTTAGCGCCCGCCTCAGTCACCGGTGAAAGTTTTTCAGGGCTGCGATTCCATACGTTGACACTAAAGCCTGCCTTCAATAAACGTAAGGTCATGGGTTTGCCCATTAAGCCGATGCCTATGAAGCCAAGCGTGGTTTTTTTATCTGTCATAATCATTGTGTATTAATAATGCTGAATTTAAAAGCGTAATGTGATCGCTAAGCGTTGCGAATATTTCATTTTCCGTGGCAATAATTAACCCAAGTATAACTTTATTTTGGCCGATTAAAAAATAAGTTGGGCGCAAATAGATGGGTTTCTCACTCACTCATAGCACCTTCCAAGGAGTGCTTTTTGGCTTAACTTTAACAAGAATTATATTTAGAGTTTGACGGGATTAGGGTTTACCTATATTATTTCGCAGTTATGTTAGATAGATTACCCGAATATATAGACCCCTTGCACCTGGCTGATAAGCGTGGTGAATTAAAAGGTCAAATACCCTTAAGCAGTCTGGATCGTTTGGCAACTATGCTGGTTAACGACTCCGGATCAATTACTGTCGACCTTTTTTTTGGTCGGGAAGGGCGTCTGGCCAAAATTGAGGGTCATATCAAGGCTGTTTTGGAGCTTGAGTGCCAAAACTGTTTAGGAGCGGTTAGCTGGCCTGTTGATTGCAACATCAAATTAGGCATTGTTACATCAATAGATCAAGCCGATAGATTGCCCGAAGACTATGATCCATTAATAGTTGAGGAAGGAAAAATTCCTCTTAAAAATATTATTGAAGATGAGATATTACTCACTTTGCCGGCATTTCCAAAGCATCAGCAACCTTGTTTTGTCAAAAAAATTGACAATAACACCGTAGATCCAATAGTGAATGATAATTCGTCATCCACTGAAAACCCTTTTTCCATATTAGCCAAACTTAAAAACACTGGAGATTTATAATGGCCGTACAAAAGAGTAAAGTATCGCGTTCAAGGCGTGGTCAGCGTCGTTCACATGATGCATTAACAGGTAGAGCATTGTCTCAAGATGCCATCACGGGTGAAATGCATTTGCGTCATCACGTTACCCCGGACGGCTTTTTTAAAGGTCGTCAAATAGTCAATAAAAGCGACGAAGATTAATAATCTTTCCGCTCTGGCATGATGCTATGCCGAACCCTATTGGGTTCGGCTTCCTTCAATAACTGCGGAGTTGTTCATCAGCGTGAGTTTAACAATTTCAATTGATGCGATGGGCGGCGATCATGGTCCTGAAGTCACTATTCCGGCATCATTGGATTGTTTAAAAAACAATCCAGACTTAAAGCTAATTTTAGTAGGCAATGAAGCTGTCATTAAACAGTTATTGCCGAACCCATTGGACTATTATCAAGATAGACTTGCAATCCATCACGCGTCTCAATGCGTTGAAATGGATGAGTCGCCCTCTAAAGCCCTAAAAAACAAAAAAGATTCCTCAATGCGTGTCGCTATCAATTTGGTTCGTGATGGCCATGCAGACGCTTGTGTGAGCGCGGGTAATACCGGTGCTCTAATGGCAACGGCACGCTTTGTTTTGAAAATGATCCCCGGCATTAATCGTCCTGCCATTATCTCCACATTACCCTCAATTTATGGGCATACCCATGTGCTTGATTTGGGGGCAAATGTAGATTGCACTGCTGAACATCTTTTTCAATTTGCCATCATGGGTAATGAATTGGTTAAAGCGGTAGAGGCAATTGATAATCCCAAAGTGGGGTTATTAAATATTGGCGAAGAAGATACCAAAGGTAACGAGCAGGTTAAAGCCGCTGCAAAATTATTGGAAAATTCGTCATTAAATTATATTGGTTATGTAGAAGGCAACTCTTTAAATGCCGGAAATATTAAAGTTGATTTGATTGTTACTGACGGTTTTGTGGGCAACGTCGCACTTAAATCCATTGAAGGTGCGGCCAAAATGATTGGCTCTGCGTTAAAAGAAGCTTTTGGCAAGAATATCCTGACCAAGTTGGTGGGATTGATTGCCTATCCGGTTTTGAAGTCTTTTAAACAGCGCATAGATCCTCGCTTATATAATGGCGCAAGTTTTTTGGGGCTTAGGGGGTTGGTTATTAAAAGTCATGGCGGCGCGGATGTTCTTGCTTTTAAAACGGCTATTGTGCTTGCTGTTTGTGAAGTCGAAAAAGATGTTATTAGAAAGATAAGCGAGCAAGTGGAGAAAATCCTGGCTCTTAGAGAAAATGCATGATTCGTTATTCAAGAGTAATCGGTACGGGTGGTTATCTACCAGAAGAGGTTCGCACAAATGAGCAAATATCAGAGACTGTTGAGACTTCAGATAGCTGGATTTATGAGCGAACCGGTATTAAAAGTCGTCGAATTGCCGGTGCAAGCGAATCAGCTGCAAGCATGGCTGAAATTGCAGCCAGGCAGGCCATAGACGCGGCCGGTTGTGATCCCCAAGCCATTGACTTGATTATTGTTGCAACCGGAACCCCTGATCATGTTTATCCGAGTACCGGTTGCTTGTTACAGCAGCGTTTAGGCATTAAAAATGCTGTTGCGTTTGACGTGCAGGCCGCTTGCTCAGGCTCGATTTTTGCCTTGAGCATAGCCGATCAATACATCAAGTCAGGTGCCGCCAAGACGGTGCTTATTGTGGGTTCTGAAATTTGTTCTCGCATTGTCGACTGGACGGACAGGGGAACCTGTATTTTATTTGGCGATGGCGCGGGCGCTTTGTTGTTGAGTGTCTCAGACGAAATGGGTGTTTTGTCTACGCACATTCATTCTGATGGGGAATATAAAGACCTGTTGTATTGCCCAAATCCACAAGCGGCTACCGATGACAATAAGGATGAAGCTGGCTACATCAATATGCGCGGCAACGAGGTGTTTAAGGTTGCTGTTAATACGCTGGGCCGCATTGTCGATGAAACATTGGAAGCCAATAATATGGACAAGTCCGAGATTGACTGGCTGGTTCCCCATCAGGCAAATATACGAATCATAGCGGCAACCGCTAAAAAATTAAAAATGTCCATGGATCAGGTTGTTGTGACGCTTGAAAATCAGGGTAATACCTCGTCTGCTTCTGTGTTGCTTGCCTTTAATGAAGCCGTTCGTGATGGGCGCATTAAGCGAGGACAAGTCATTTTGCTTGAAGCCTTTGGTGCCGGGTTTACCTGGGGTTCAGCATTAATTAAATACTAACTAAAGCGTTTTTGAAAATGAACAAGCAAATGAAAAATTTGGCTTTTGTTTTTCCGGGTCAGGGCTCTCAGTCGTTGGGTATGTTGTCAGATTTAGCG
>CAIMDR010000674.1 GCA_903839795.1 uncultured Methylococcaceae bacterium
CTCCTACGGTGGGAGCGACGCCCACGTCGCGACTAACGAAAACATCTTGATTCATCCGGGATTGGCCCCTCAGTCAAGCTAAAAAAACTGGAATAACGACTGAAAGAAATTAAAACGGTTTTTGAGCCATCACAACTAATTCTTCTCCTTGCACTGGGTTGGTCAGTGAAAGGCTGTCCCGGCGGCGAGCCAGTCTGGCCAGATTGGCCGGCAAAGCAATGTCTGCATCCGGCTTTGCATTTTTTGAGATGCGGAAGCTCGCTTTGTAAAACCACTTGGTTACGGCGCCCGGCGGCTTAAAGTCAATGTCATTGAATCCCGTGCGTTCCAATGCCAAAGCCAGTGCCTTTGCGGAAAACAAAACCAGATGCCGGGGAGGTTCGAGGCCACGCCAGTCAGGGCCAAATTGGATATGCCCCGGCGCGTCCATATTCGGCGTGGCAAGCCAGAACCATCCGCCCGGCTTGAGTAGGCGGTGAATCTCCAGCAATGCGGCAATGGGGTCGTGCAAATGCTCAATGACTTGGCTCAGCGTCACAACATCATAGCTGCCTTCAGCCAAGCCTGTGTTAGGCAACGAGCCTTCGTGAACAGGCAATCCCGCGCCGATTGCTGCACTCACCGCTTGGGCATCGAATTCCAGACCTTCTGCCAAGTAACCCATGCTTAAAGCCCTGCGCACGAATGCGCCGCTTCCACAACCGATATCCAAAAGTTTTGCCCCCGGACTGGGTGCCGGAAGATGCCGCACGTCACGCTCGGCCAGAGCATGGGTTTCGGGGCAATATTTTAAGAACCGAAAGCCTAAAGG
The DNA here is from genome assembly GCA_903839795.1 of uncultured Methylococcaceae bacterium. Taxonomy (GTDB): domain Bacteria; phylum Pseudomonadota; class Gammaproteobacteria; order Methylococcales; family Methylomonadaceae; genus Methylobacter_C. The sequence goes on from CAIMDR010000674.1 coordinate 812, forward strand.
ATGCGAAGGTGTCAATCCCAACCGGGGAAATCTGACGTTAAGATAACCGTTGCGCAGGAAGGCCAAACGGCGACCGATGAACGTTGAGGAAGAGAGAAAAACCTCTTCTTGCGGCGCAGCATGGGTGTAATACTCCGCATAAGCCAAGCCAATCGCCTGAGGGGTGGGACGAGGATCCAGATAGCCGCAGCGGCAATCATCGCAACGATACATTGACCAGACGCCGGGCGCACAGAAAAATATCCGGTCAGTCAACTCAGGATGTAGAACTGAGCGTTCAAATCCGCTACAAACCGGACATGACCTTAGGATTTCCTTGCCCTCTTCGGGCCATTCATTGGGTATCAGAGGGCTTGAGTTTTCTGAACTGCTTAACGGGTTCGATAGGTTTTCGTTTCTGGATATCATGGTAATGTTCCTTAGTACGATACTCCGTACGGTAATATTTACGGTTTTCTGATCGGCCAATTTATCCGATAGTGGCATTGCGGAAACGCTTACATAAACAGCTATATAGTCTTTCAGAAATTAAATTTTCATTACATGAAGTTTGGAGCACATACGGATACCATCCCTTAAAGGGATGGTATCCGTTAGCATCGAAATTATTTATCTGAAAATCTATAGACTTTCAGAAATTAAATTTCTAATTCACGTCACTGTAAACTCATACGGATAACATCCCTTAAAGGGATGTTATCCGTTAGCATCGAAATTATTTATCCGGAAATTTATAGTTGCCTGTTTCCATGCCTTGCTCTCGAATTAAAATGACTTGACCATAAATTCCACAAACATGATCGCGCAGTGTATATGATTAGCCGAAATTTTTGCTGTATTCGACATATAAACTTTCAGAGAATTATTTTCCTACAAAATAAAAAACGTTGTAAGTATTCTGGCTCTCTCAGTCCCCCACTTTTTCAAAGAGGGACTGAATACTTACCATGATGAAGCGTCAAATACTGCACACATTCCTAGCTCACAGGATTAAAATATTCGCCATAAAGCCAGACAAATCTGCCAGTTTCCATAGCGTTTTTAGTCAGAAATGAACGAAATAATGCCAACATCGGTAAGATCCATGGGTAGTTTAACGTGAAGTAAAGACTTTACAACATAATGTTAGCTGTCTGTGTTGAACAGCTTACGCTATCAATAGCTTAGAAACGCCACTATACTACCCTAACCTTTACAAAGTGACATTAAAAATTATGAGTGAAAAAAAACAAGGCAGCTCTTTTTACCATAACAGTTTGGCTCAAATGGCCGGTCGTTTACTTTATTTACTTACGCGGGTTGGTTTGCCGCCACTGATTTTGAATTTTGTGTCTCTGGAAGAATACGGCTTGTGGTCTACCTGCTTTTTATTGATTAGTTATGTCAGTATGGGGACGTTTGGCGTATCGAATGTTTATATTCGCTATGTCGCAGAGTACAGTATAAAAAAGGAATACAACTCTATTAACGGCTTGCTTAGTACCGGCTTGATGTTGACCTTTATTTTCAGCGCGTTGGCACTGTGTGGTGTTTGGCTGGCAATGCCTTTGTTATTAACCAGTTTTAATGTTGCGCCCCAACTACACCATACCGCAGAAGTATTGATTTTGGGTACCTTGGCAACCATGTTACTGGACATGACGCTGGGTGCCTTTGGAACTGTGTTGCATGGACTGCAAAAAATCGTTCAACAAACGATAGTCTGGATTATCAGTTTTTTATTGGAAACCGCATTAATTGTCGCGTTATTATTCTACGATTATGGCGTGACCTCATTGTTATGGGCGTTTTTTGCCCGGTATATATTTTCAACGGTCATCTATATAGTCTTGTGCTATCGGGCTATTCCAGGACTTCATCTCAGCATACGCCTTGTTAAACGCGAATTTTTTAGTCGATTCCTGCATTATGGCGGCATCTTGCAGATTTCGGGATTATTTAGTATTTTTATGTATTCCATAGAGCGGGTTCTGGCGGGTCACTTAACCGGCTTGACCGCTATTGCTGTTCTGGATTTGGGGCAAAAATTCCCGGTTATGGCCAGCCAGGTATTTTCCTCAATGAATGCCAACTTTTTACCGGCGATTGTTCAAGCACATAGTTTAGGTAAACAACAAGATATTCAACGGCTCTATACCCAGGGATTACGCTACTTGAATTTAATGAATGGTCTGGCAATGGGCTTTATTGCGTCATTTGCTGCATGGTTGTTAACCGCTTGGATGGGGCATGGCGATTTGCTTGAAAATACTATTACGGTGATGATTTGCGCTTGCGTAGGCTATCAGCTAAACGTATTGACAGGTCCTTTGTCTGCCTATTACCAAGGCATCAACCGTCCAGTGAAAACCTTTATTTATCTGGGCTGGCAATTGTTTTTTATTATCACCGGTTTGTATTTGGCTTGGCGCTATGCCAGTTTTGATGTGGTTATCATCGCTGAAATAGCCATGCTGGCTCGTGTTCTTAGCGCCTTGATTTATTTGTGCCTGGGTAATTATCAATTAGGCTTGAAGCACTGGCAATTTGTTCGATTGATAATAATACCCGGTGCAGTGCCCTATCTTTTTGGCTACGGGTTAATGACTATAACCCAGTCTTCGCTTCATGAACTCAATCCCGGGCGCTGGCAATTAATTATTATTCTAGGCATCATCGGAGTATTTTATGCCTTGCTGACAGCGGGATTCTTTTATGCGTTTTTATGCGGAAACGAAGAGCAAGCGCAAATTAGACAAAAGTTAAGGCATCGGTAGGACTGTATATCATCGTAATTATTCAGTCCCCCTCTTTGACAAAGAGGGGTTAGGGGAGATTTTATTAGATAAATCCACCTCAGCCC
>CAIMDR010000675.1 GCA_903839795.1 uncultured Methylococcaceae bacterium
AATAGACGTAGGCCGGAATAAGACCACCCAAGCGTAGCGCGTGGTGGCGTTTCCGGAACACTCGTAGCGGATGCCGGAAACGCTTATTATCGCTTGCGCTCAAAAAGTCTTATTCAGGCCTACACCTGATCCTAACCCGCCCCGGTTTTTAGCCTTACACGACCTCCAAATTGGCATACGCCAGCATTAGCCATTTAACGCCGACTTGTTTAAAGTTAATCTGCACTCTTTCCTGTGCGCCAGACCCTTCCAATTGCAAGACCACACCTTCACCAAATTTGGCATGACTGACACCTTGGCCAAGCTTATAGCTTCCTGCTGTCTGTAGCGATGCGGATTTCGGCTTTACTGCGGTAACCGGACGACTGATGGTGGCACGCATCCTCACTTCCTGAATAAACTCGGCAGGAATCTCGCGCAAAAATCGGGACGGCCTGGGATAACTTTCACGTCCATATAAACGTCTGGATTCCGCGTAAGTTAAATAAAGTTGCTGCATGGCACGGGTCATACCCACATAACAGAGCCTGCGCTCTTCTTCCAATCGAGCCACATCATCAACAGATTGTTGTGACGGAAATAAACCCTCTTCCATACCCACCAGAAAAACCACTTTAAACTCGAGGCCTTTCGCTGAATGGATAGTCATGAGTTGCACACAGTCATCAAAATCATCCGCCTGACTATCGCCCGACTCCAAGGCTGCATGTGCCAGAAACATGTCCAACTCCCCCAGATTTTCTTCATTGTCCTGATCGAAATCAAAAAGCCGCGCCGCGTTGACTAATTCTTCAAGGTTTTCTATTTTTTCCTCACCTTTATCCATTTTTTCTTTTTGATAGAGCTCAACCAGTCCGCATTTTTCGACAACCAGCTTAACCTTTTCATAAAGCTCCAGTTCTTCCGCGTCTTTGGCCAATGCTTTAATCAGTTCCAAAAAGCCAATTAAAGCATTGGTGGCGCGTGCCGTCATGGTGCGCTGATTAATCAGCACAATAGCGGCTGCCCATAATGAAATACTCTGATCACGGGCTATACACCGTATATCATCAATGGCTTTAGCGCCTATACCCCGGGTTGGCGTATTAATAACCCGCTCAAAGGAGGCGTCATCATTACGATTGGACATAAGCCGCAAATACGCCAAGGCATTTTTAATTTCAGCCCGATCAAAAAAGCGCAACCCGCCATACACGCGATAAGGTGTGCCGGTGGCCATCAGCTTTTCTTCAAACTGACGGGATTGGGCGTTGGAGCGATATAAAATGGCAGCATCACTACGCAATCCACCCTCTTTAATCCAGGCTCTAATGCGTTCGACTACAAAATAAGCTTCATCCTGCTCATTAAAAGCCGTGTACAAAGAAATCAAATCGCCCTCACCCGCATTGGTCCATAGCTCTTTGCCCATGCGTCCGGCATTATTGGCAATAATCTTGTTGGCCGCTTTAAGAATGGTGCCGGTGGAACGATAATTCTGTTCCAGCTTAATGACTTGATGATTGGGGTAGTGTTTTTGAAAGTTGTAGATATTTTCAATTTTGGCACCCCGCCAGCCGTAAATAGACTGATCATCGTCACCGACCACAAACAAATTGTCACGACCGTCCGTCAACAGGCGCAACCAGGCATATTGAATCGTGTTGGTATCCTGAAACTCATCCACATGAACCTGTCTAAAACGCTGCTGATAAAAGTCCAGCACGTCTTGATTGTCGCGTAATAACTCATGCGCTCGTAACAGTAACTCGGCAAAATCCACCAAACCTGAGCGATCACAAAGCTCCTCATAAGCCCGATAGACTCTTAGCATTTGCCGTTGATGGAGATCGCCGGTCTCGACGGTATGCCGCGCCCTGATACCTTCATCTTTTTGTGCATTGATATGCCATTGCACTTCCCGTGGCGGCCACTTGGAATCGTCAAAATTAAGCGTATTTAACAGCCGTTTGATCACTCTTAACTGATCACCGGAATCCATGACCTGAAAAGTCTCCGGTAATTTCGCCTGAATTGCGTGCCGTCTTAACAGGCGATGCGCTATTCCGTGAAAAGTGCCTATCCACATCGTATGAGCCGGTACTTGAAGTAAATCCTCAATTCTTCCGCGCATTTCCCGCGCGGCTTTATTGGTAAACGTTACCGCCAAAATACCCTGCGCTGACACGCCTTCTACCTGCATCTGCCAGGCGATACGATGTACCAATACCCGGGTTTTTCCGCTGCCCGCCCCTGCCAATACCAACATGGCTTGAGACGGTGCAGTAACGGCCTGACGCTGGGCATCATTAAGAGAGTCTATAATTTTTGTAATATCCATGTGTTATCGCTTGCACAATTTTTAGAGCTGTGTATATTGTTCAAATTTATAATGGCTAAACGAGCCATCACTTTAATAATAACAATTAACCAGAAGGGGATTAAGATGAGTTTTGATTTTAAACGTATGCTGAAATTTGAACATAATGTTGGCGAGAAAGAAAAGAAATACCGCTTGTACAGTGGTGCCGCGTTAATTGCCGTTTCAATTTTTACCGCCTCAATTGCCTTATTAGTGATTGGTATGGTGCTTGCTGCAACCGGATTTTCAGGCTGGTGCCCTGCTTACTCAGGGCTAAACAAAAATACCGGTGCAACCGACGATAGCGCTACCAACAGCTAATACTTAGGTTAAAGGTAAAAGGTTCAAGGTTCAAAAAAGCCCTCCTTTTACCTTTAACCTTTCGCCTTTCACCTACCTCACTAGTCTTTGTGAAACTCACCTTCCAATACATTTTTTTCAGCGGCTTTTCCTTGCTGAAAAGGCCCGCCAGCCTGAACAAGGCGACTTTCAATCACATACTGGGCAATTTTCTTGCGTAAAGGCGGAATTAAACACGCAAAACCCAGCACATCAGTAATAAATCCCGGGGTTAACAATAACAGACCACCCAACAATATAATCGGGCCTTCAATCATTTCATAAGCCGGTATCACGCCTTGCGCCAAATTTTCCTGAAAGCGCCGGAACGTTGAAAAACCTTGCTGCCTTAACAGCCAGGCACCCAAGGCCGCTGTAAACACCACTAAAAAAATCGTCGGAAAAGCACCAATTATACCCCCCACTTGCAGCAGTAAATAAATTTCTGCAAAAGGAATAATCAAAACAACCAGAAACACTATTTGAAAAATTTTCATCTATACGCTCTTATTTAAGTTAGAAACCGCTAAAAAAAATGCTTATTTTAAGCTTTCTGTTTGCATCTTTAGCTTTATACTTACAATATAAAGGCAATCCGCTTTAATTTCTAGGATAATATCCACTCTTGCTTATTACTGTCCCAAAAATGCCGACTCCGTATCAAATAATTCTTTGCACTTGCCCTGATAAAGACACCGCAGAAAAAATTGCCCGCTTACTGGTAAGCGACAAGTTGGCTGCGTGTGTCAACATTTTACCGGGCATTACCTCAGTCTATCGCTGGCAAGAACAATTAGAATCTGCAGAGGAACATTTATTATTGATTAAAGCCCCTAAAAACAGCTATCAAGCCATTGAAACCAGCATTAAAAAACACCACCCTTACCAACTTCCTGAAATCATTGCCGTCCCTATTGAAAACGGCTTACCTGAATACCTGCATTGGATTGATTCATGCCACTCTTACAACTAATTTTTCTCTGTTTTATTGCCTTGCTTACGCAGTCCCCTGCTCTACTGGCCGACGAAGTGCTCTTGCCGCCCGACCAGGCCTTTAAAATTTCAGCCAAAGCCGTATCGTCTGATCAGCTTGAAATTTCCTGGGATATTGCCGACGGTTATTACCTTTATCGCAATAAAATGCAGTTTATCTCCAAAACCGAACCCATCACTACCTTAACACCGGTTTTTCCGGAGGGTAAAACCAAGCACGATGAAAATTTTGGCGATGTTGTCATTTACCGAAACAGCCTAAAAATACCGGTCTCTTTAGTGTCTGCAACCCCGGTCACGGTTATAAAACTATTAGTGCAATCTCAAGGCTGCGCCGATAGAGGCATCTGTTATCCGCCACAGAAAAAAATATTTGATCTTACCCTGCCAGTAGCGGCACCGGTTACCAACGCCAATCCGCTTGAACTGCTGGTTAAAAAGCTGCCCGGATTAAATTTCAATTCAACGACTGATGAATTGTTACCTGCCGAACAAGCTTTCCAGTTTTTTGCGACGGTCAAAGATGCCAACACGCTGCACGTTAACTGGGAGATCGCCAAAGGCTATTATCTTTATCGTGAAAAAATAGAGTTTGAATTAACCAACGCAACCGGCAACCCGTTGGGAAATTACACCATTCCCCGAGGTGAACCCAAGCACGATGAAGCGTTTGGACAAGTTGAAACTTTTCACAACGAACTAAGCTTTGATCTACCCCTTATTCGCACCAACAGCTCAGCGCAATCGATTACGCTACAGGCAAAATTCCAGGGCTGTGCAGATCGTGGCGTGTGTTATCCGCCGATGACCAAAAAAATCGACTTGGAACTTCCAGCCGCCCAAAACCTAACACAGCTAACAAAAGACCAATCAGTGCCCGTTCTCTCAGAACAAGATCAGATTGTGCAATCTTTAAAGCATGACAGCCTGGCGATGACCTTGCTTACCTTTTTTGGATTTGGACTGTTATTATCAATGACACCCTGTATTTTCCCGATGATTCCGATTTTATCCGGTATCATCGTCGGCCATGGCAACCACATTACTACCGCCAGAGCCTTTTTTCTGTCCTTGAGTTATGTAGTCGCTTCCGCTTTTACCTACACGGTATTTGGCGTACTGGCCGCATTATTTGGCAGCAATTTACAAACCACTTTTCAGCAACCCTGGATTGTTGGACTGTTTAGCGCCATTTTTGTACTCCTGTCATTGTCCATGTTTGGCTTTTATGAATTGGAACTACCCAACTCGCTAAAAACCAAACTGCATAACTCCAGCGAAAGACACCGTGACGGCTCACTCTGGGGCGCAGCTATCATGGGCGCCTTATCCTCCTTGATTGTCGGCCCCTGTGTCGCCGCACCACTGGCCGGCGCACTGATTTTTATCGGCCAAAGCGGCAATGCAGTCTTGGGAGGCAGCGCCTTATTTGCCATGGGTTTGGGTATGGGAGTTCCGTTATTATTATTAGGCGCTTCTGCCGGTAAATTACTGCCCAAAGCAGGCACCTGGCTGTATTCGACCAAAGCGGTTTTTGGCGTCATTATGCTGGCCGTTGCCGTCTGGATGCTCAGCCGTATTTTACCGCCCTCCGTCACGATTCTGTTGTGGGCCATGCTGCTCATTCTTCCGGCCATTTATCTCAGTGCCATTGATCCGTTGCCTGATAACAGTTCCGGCTGGCGTAAATTATGGAAAGGTTTGGGCTTAATGATGCTCGCCTACGGCCTGTTATTATTGATAGGTTTTAGCATGGGTAACAACAACCCGTTAAAACCGCTGCAAGGAATCGGAGTAAGCACGGCGCAAGCGTCTGAACAGGGACTTGTTTTTGAAAGGGTCGCCTCTTTAGCTGCACTGGAAACCAGAATTCAGCAAGCCAGCGCCAATAATCAGCCGGTGATGCTGGATTTTTATGCCGACTGGTGCATATCGTGTAAAGAAATGGAAGCTTATACCTTTACAGACCCCAAAGTAAAACAAGCACTTGCCGGTTTTGTATTATTACAGATCGATGTCACCAAAGATTCTGATGACGACAAAGCCTTGCTGGCAAAATTTAACCTTATCGGGCCGCCTGCCATTTTATTTTTTAGCACCAGCCAACTTGAAAAAACCGCTCACCGCGTCATCGGTTATCAAAATACCGAAGCCTTTATTAACACTTTACAACGAGTAAAATCATGAAAATACCAGGACTAATCCTTATTGCAGCACTGCTTGCTTTGGGTGGAGGCATTTTGGCGAGGGGCTTTTTATCACCAACAGAAGCAACCCAGCCAACGCCCTTACCTGATTTTACCTTACCCGATGTAGCCGGTAATCAACACGCCATTTCAGAATGGCAAGGAAAAATACGGGTCATTAATTTCTGGGCAACCTGGTGCCCGCCCTGCCTTAAAGAAATGCCCGAATTTATTGCCCTGCAAGAACAATACGCCGCTAAAGGCCTGCAATTTATCGGCATCGCGATAGATGACCAAGAGCCGGTTGAAAAATATCTTGCCTCAACCAAAGTCAACTACCCCATCTTAATCGGTGACGTTACCGGCATTGCGTTGGCTCATCAACTGGGCAACATTGTTGATGCCGTTCCCTTTACCGTTATTGTCAACCAACAAGGACAGATCATACATCGACAACCGGGTGAATTTTCTAAAGAAGAAATCATGAAAATTATTACCCCGTTGCTCAATTAGTAGGGGTAGAAAATTAACGTAACTATTCAGTCCCCCTCTTTAAAAAAGAGGGGTTAGGGGAGATTTTATTAGATAAATCTCCCCTCGCTCCCCCTTTTTCAAAGGGGGAGATGAATACTTACCCTGACAAATAGCGAGAAGAATATGATTGATCAGGATGACAAAGGTGCTGTTAAGTCTGAAGCCCATACAGATGATTACGACAGCCCTTGGAAAGAAGCTGTTGAACATTATTTCTCAGCGTTTATGGCGTTTTACTTTCCAGAGGCGTTTATAGAAATTGACTGGTCAAAAGAGCAGGTATTTTTAGATCAAGAATTACAGGCTGTGGTGCGCGATGCAGAGCTGGGTAAACGCTTTGTCGATAAACTCATCAGGGTGTCACTACTAAATGGCGATGAAAAATGGATTTACATTCATATTGAAGTCCAAGGCACAAAACAAGCTGAATTTGCCAAGCGTATGTTTGTCTACAATTATCGTCTTTTCGACCGGTATGATAGACCTGTAGCCAGTATGGCGGTATTGGCAGATGAACAGGCGTATTGGAAACCCGACTCTTACGGATTTGAAGTCTTGGGTTGCAAGCATAGATTAGAATTTCCAATCGCCAAATTGACCGATTACCATGATCAACTGGATAAATTGCTGGAAGCAGACAACGTCTTTGCGGTGATCACCGCGACGCATATTTTGACGCAACGCACACGAAAAAACGATGCTGAACGTTACCAAGCCAAGCAACTTCTGATAAGATTGCTTTATCAACGTAACTGGGAAAAGCAAAAAGTTATTGATTTATTTTATGTCATTGATTGGATGATGCGTTTGCCGGAAGCCATGGAACAGCAACTGTGGCAAGAAATCGAAACCATTGAGGAGAGCAAAAAAATGCAATATGTAACCAGCGTAGAAAAAATAGGTATTGCCAAAGGGCGACAAGAAGGTCGGCAAGAAGGCAGGCAAGAAGGTAAGCAAGAGGGTTTATTGGAAGGTGAAGCCAAAATGCTTAGTGTTATGCTCAAACATCGTTTTGGTGATTTGCCTGAGGCAACGCACAATAAACTCACGCGTTCTAGTGAGGAGCAACTGAAAAAATGGTTGATTAGCGCCATTACTGCTACAACACTGGATGCTGTTTTTAGCGATGAATTGACGCATTAATAATTTAAAATTAGCCACAAAATGACTGACATCGCCATCAAAGTACCTTACCTTAACAAATGCTACCAAATATACTAGAACCCGCGTAACCGGCTTAAGCAGTTTGTTGTCCCGCTTTTGCAACGTTTAACCTGGTAGGAATACCAAGCAATATTTTCGGGAATTTTGGGCTCTTAAACTTGATGTTCAAGTTTTCTTGCCTTGACTTTGTAGATCCTAGATAGCCAACCACATAACGACCAATAGATGTAGGCCGGAATAAGACTTTTCAAGCGTAAGC
>CAIMDR010000676.1 GCA_903839795.1 uncultured Methylococcaceae bacterium
GCCAATTTCCAATCTATCATTAAAGATTCTTGATATAACTCAATCCAGGCTTGTACCAAGCGCGTCTGTTTACGTGGTAAGCTACTCCACGCGGGACGGGGCTTGCAACCCCATCCCAACGTTTTAACACTACTCCCATCTTTAAACCATACGAAAAAACGCTAGTTTATTCATCCTCGTTAAACTTTTTCCAGCGTAAGCGATTGGCATTGGTCACGACGGTCACCGATGACATGGCCATTGCCGCACCGGCAATCATGGGGTTTAATAAAATCCCAAACAGCGGGTACAACAAGCCTGCGGCAACGGGGATGCTGATGGTATTATAGAAAAATGCGCCCATCAAGTTTTGTTTGATATTGATCACAGTGGCTTTGGATAACGCGATCACTTCGGGGACTTTTAACAAGGAGCCTTGCAAAATGACCACATCCGCGCTTTCAATGGCAATATCAGTGCCTGTTCCAATAGCCAAACCGACATTAGCTTGCGCCAAGGCGGGTGCATCATTGATACCGTCGCCGACCATGCCGACAATCTCGCCTTGATCCTGCAATTCTTTAACGACAGCGGCTTTATCCTGAGGCAGCACTTGCGCTCTGACCTCTGTAATACCGGCTTGTTTGGCGATTGCATGGGCTGTTATTTGATTATCGCCGGTTACCATGATGATGCGTAACCCCAAGTTTTTCAGTCGGTGCACGGCTAGTGCAGAGTCCTTTTTAATGGGATCAGAAACGGCAATGAGTCCGGCTACTTTACCGTCTACGGCCAGCAACATCGGTGTTTGCCCCAGTGCCGACAGCTCTTTAAGCCGGCCGTTGTAATGAGTAAATGTGATGCCTTTGGCGTCCATTAATGCCTCGTTACCAAAGGCCACGAGCTGTTCATTAATGTGCGCGGTAATGCCAAAACCGGAAATCGCTTCAAAGTGCTTGGCTTTTTCCAGTTTGATTTGCCTGTTTTCTGCGGCCTTTAAAATAGCGGCGGCCAATGGATGCTCGGAACCTGACTCAATACTCGCAGCCAAATGCAACACTTGTTCATGTGTATAGCCAGCGCTGCCTTCAATGGTGGATACGGTCGGTTTGCCTTCGGTGACCGTGCCGGTTTTATCCAAAATTAAACAGGTCAGTTTGCCTGCTGTTTGTAAGGCATCACCCTTGCGAATCAAAATACCGGATTGTGCTGCCCGACCCACTGCGACCATCACAGAAATAGGTGTTGCCAAACCCAGCGCACAAGGGCAAGCGATAACCAGCACGGTCATGGAGGTGACAAAGGCATAACCTAATGACGGTTCGGGACCAAAGATGTACCACACCCAAAAAGTCAGCGCCGAAATGGCAACGACGGCGGGTACAAAAATACTGGAAATTTTATCGGCCAAGCGGGCAATTTCCGGTTTGCTGCTTTGCGCTTGCCGCACGCTTTTAATAATTTTCGCCAAGGCGGTATCGCGACCTATGCGCGTTGCTTTAAACAGAAAGCTGCCGGTTTGGTTCATGGTGCCTGCCACCACTTGCGAGCCGACACTTTTTTCTACCGGGATCGGTTCACCGGTCAACATGGATTCATCCAGCGTGGAATGCCCTTCCAGCAGCACGCCGTCAACGGCAATTTTTTCACCGGGCCTGACCCGCAATGTTTCACCCAAACCCACTGCTTCGATAGGAATATCCAGTTCTTCACCATTTCTAACCACGCGAGCAGTACGGGGTTGCAGACCGATTAATTGCCGAATCGCACTGGATGTTTTACCTCGGGCCATCGTTTCCAGTGCAGTTCCCAGATTAATAAAAGCCAAAATAACAACGGCCGCTTCAAAATAAGCATGTTTTGCCAAGGCCGGCAAAGTAGCCGAATAGTCAATAACAATGCAGGAATACAGCCAAGCCGAACCGGTACCCAAGGCAATCAAGGTGTCCATGTTGGCCTGCCCCAGACTTAACGACTTGATGGCACCGCTATAAAAATGCCAACCTGAATACACCAGGATGCTTAAGGTGATGAGTGCAATTTCCGGCCAGAGCCATTGTCCGGTCGCTGAGCCGATTTCCGGCAGCCAGCCAAAATGTTCTGACAACATCAGCAAAGTACCAAAAATCCCCGCAACGGCCGCTTTCTTCATCAGTTGTCGGTAACGCTGTAATTCCTGGGCTTCCTGTTCTGCCGGATCTTCAAAACCTTCCATGACCGCCGCATCAAAACCGGCCTCTTGGGCGGCCTGCTTTAACGC
>CAIMDR010000677.1 GCA_903839795.1 uncultured Methylococcaceae bacterium
CGGCGATATCCGCCATACCCATGGGGGCTCCTGGATGTCCAGAGTTTGCTTTTTGAACGGCATCCATGCTCAAAGCGCGTATGGCGTTCGCTAATTCTCGGCGCGAAGTCATATTATTCTCCTGTATTATTTTTATAAATACTTGTAGTGACTTTTATCAGTTGTGCGATCTTGTCACGAAATGTTCTTTTGATGCAAATCAAATAACAATGATAGAACGAGTGGATAACCACTCGTTCTTCTGCCATTATTCTAAGTTAGCGTGCCTTTCTCTCATTATTTCTTCAGGAATTCCTTTTTCATGAATAATATGAGAAATAGTTGCTTCCAAAAATAACAAGGTAGATAGTTCAAACACTGTTCCCATTGGCATGCCTAGAACCTTGCCATACAGTTCATTCTTGCCAATTTGAAATACGCCATCTGCCAAGTCGCCAATGGTTGAATCGCTTTTCGCAGAAATCAGTACTATTTTAGCGCCTATTTTTTTTGCATTTTTGGTGAATGCTATTAATTGCTCAGTCTCTCCAGATCCGGAAATAATGATCAACAGGTCACCGCTTTTAATACTTGGCGTCACAATTTCGCCTACGACACTTACATCGTAGCCGCCATGTACCAATCTCATCGCAAAAAAATTGCCAACAAGTTTGGACCGTCCAGCGCCTGCGATAAAAATACGCTTTGCGTCGTCAAGTAACTGGGTCAACTTTGCATCATACGAATCATCTGTAGCTTCAAGAACACCTGAAATCTTTTCTATGATAAGTTGCTGATGCATAATTAAACCGCGTCAACCAATTCGCGAATTTCACGAGCTGCATCAGCAGGTGATGCTGCGCCATAAATAGCCGCACCAACTACAACAATGCTTGCACCGGCTCTAACAACGTCTTGTACTGTAGATGCTTTAATGCCACCCGCTACTGAAATTCTTACAGGTAAGCCCAGTGCCGCGATATCATTCAAATCAGCGAAAGGTGTATGACCAGCGGCTTGAGCATCAAGACCTGTGTGAATACCCATGATTTGGGCGCCAGCTTCACAAGTAGCTTTTGCACAGGCGACTTTGTCTTCAACATTAATCAAGTCGATTTGTGCTTCTGCACCATGCGCATTAGCTGCTTTGATAACGCCCTGGCAAGTTGCCAGACCAGATACACCAAGAACAGTAACGATATCAGCACCAGCTGCGTAGAAAGGAGTTGCTTCGTACTCGCCAGCATCCATTGTTTTAAGATCAACTAATAGTAATTTGTCTGGAAATCTTTCTCTTAATTCTCTAACCAGATTGATGCCATTGTGTTTGATACAAGGAGTTCCAATTTCAAAAATGTCAACATAAGGTGCTACCAAGGTAGCAAGTCCTACTGTTGCGTCAAAATCCAGTGAATCTAATGCCATTTGAATTAATGCTTTTGCCATGATAAGTGCTCCGAAGGGTTATATTAATAATTATTTTTGGTTACATACTTGTTTTGCGGACATAACTGTAAATTAGAAAGGGTGCTGATGTCAATGGCAAATCATCAATGATCATTATCTTGTGCCCCCCAAAGGCCATAAAGTAGACTAAATTAACCCTAAATACAAAGTGTGCTTAATGACCTCACTCTTCTATCTGTGTTTTAAACGACTACTTTCCCGCATCAATTTACCGATAGATACCTAATGATCGCTTTACTTTATCAAGAAAGTCTCAGATATTCATTTCTGGTTTCAACAGCCTATCCGACCTGACCGCAACCCCTTATAACTTAAAAAGATCATAAAAATTTTTAGTCGAAAGGTCGGCTATTTTATTGACTGATACACTTCGTAATTCGGCAATCTGCTCTGCGACATAGCGGACATAAGTTGGATAGTTGGGTCTGCCTCGAAAAGGTACGGGCGCTAAATAGGGCGAATCCGTTTCTATAAGAAAGCGATCTGCCGGTATTTTTTTAGCGACCTCTTTTATTACGGTGGCGTTATTGAAAGTAACAATACCGGAAAAGGATATATAAAAATTTAAATCCATTGCTTGTTGGGCAAAGTCCCAATCTTCAGTAAAGCAATGAATAATACCCCCGACTTCCCCAGCACCCTCTTCTTTAAGAATGCGCAAAGTGTCTTTTTTGGCTTCACGAGTATGAATAATTAACGGTTTTTTTAGTGCTTTTGCAGCATTAATATGATTTCTTAGGCGCTGATGCTGCCAACTTAAATCACCTTCACTACGAAAATAATCCAGCCCCGTTTCTCCTATGCCAATCACATTATCGGGCTGACCTAAAGCAATAAGCTCGTCGACACTCGGATCTTTGCAATCCTGGACATTGGGATGCACGCCAACAGTAACCGATATTTGTTGAAATCCGGCGACCAATTCAAGCATGGCAGGATAAGATTCCAAGTCAATGGCTATACACAACAGGTGTTCAATTTGTTGTACCGCTGTTTCCTGCATAAAACAGGAAAAATCATTTTCGTAGGGCGAAAGATCAATACGATCCAGATGGCAATGTGAGTCAATTAACATGAATGAGAAAGTTACATGGTGTGGGTGGATCGGTCAGACGTTAAAGCGCCTGCCAAATAGGTTTCTATTTTGTTTCGCGCGACGCCGCCGTCCTGATCGCTAAACTGTACACCGATGCCGCTGGATCGATAACTCCCTGCTTGCGGTGGTGTTTTCCAGATTATTTTCCCGACAATGGGCAGTCGTTCAGTTTCTTCCATTAAATTTAACAACAAAAAGACTTCCTGCCCCATTTCATAGTCGCGATTTGTGGGAATAAACAAGCCTCCGTTAATGACAAAAGGCATGTAAGAGGCATATAACGCACTCTTATCCTTAATTGAAACGGTCAATATACCTTGTCTAGGCGCTGATTCTGGCATGGTTATTTGCTCGGGTTAAGTTCAAACCATTTTATTAAAATCTCTTCGAATAGAGTCTGTTTATTTATTTGCGTATTAAGTCGTTGCCGATTCACCAACATTAAATCATACAATTTGTAGAGTTCTTTTAATTCCAATTGCGAAGACAACTCTTGCAATGATTCTATCAAATCCGGATTATATAACCAGTCAGATTTTATTGGGTAACGACATTTAATCATGTCTATAATCCAGGACGTTATCCAGAACAGTAAAGATGATTCAGGTAATTTATACCAGTCTTCGGCGACAATGACCGGATGCCTGCGCTGTTTTGCTATATCAATCCACGCCTTGAAACAGTCATTACGAAGCGCCAAGGTGCCGTCCCTTGCATAATCCAGCGCCAATAACGGGGAACCTTGCGCCAAACCATACAAGGTCATAGCGTTATCCTGTGATATTTCTGTATTCTGCTGCTTTAGCCAAGTAACGACCGTTGCTTTATCAGGCCTTGCAACAGCAAGTTTCTGGCAGCGACTCATAATTGTCGCCGGTAAGTACACCGGCTTATCAGCCACCAAAAGTATGACTGTGCGTTCTGTCGGCTCTTCCAAGCATTTTAAAAAAGCATTAGCGGCGGCCTTGTTCATGAGATCAGCAGGGCTGACAATGACAACGCGCCAAGACTCAAACTGGGGTTTTAGGGTTAACCGGGTTACCAGATTCCGAATTTGTCCAATAGTAATGGTTTTTCCGGGCTCTTCGAGACTTATCTCGATAAAATCAGGATGTGTTTGGGCATTAAGCAGTAAACAACGATCACAATGGCCACAATGCAAACCGTTATCTTGCGGCTTGACGCAAAGCAGGGAAAAAGCAAATTGTTGGGCTAATCGTTGCTTGCCCAAGCCTTTATTGCCGCTTATTAGCAAAGCTTGAGGGACGCGATTTTGCGCTCTATAGTCGCACAGATGCGCCCAATTTGATTGCTGCCAAGGCAATACACTCATCTTAAGAAAGTGCCAATAACGTCAATCAGCGATCTCTGCACATCAGCCAACGACTGGTTAGCCTTAATTAACTTAATACGCTCGGGATGTAGTTCCGCCTGCAATAAATAAGCACGCCGGACCTGTTCAAAAAAACTGATTTTTTCTGATTCAAAACGATCAAATGCCCCCCTTTCCCTTGCACGCTCAATACCTATCTCAACAGGCGCATCCAGTAAAACTGTTAAATCGGGCCTTAGATTGCCTTGTACCAAATTTTCCAACCACTCTATCGTGCTAACGCGCATATTTCTGCCGCCACCTTGGTAAGCGTAAGTGGCATCAGTAAAGCGGTCACAAAGCACCCACGCTCCTTTTGCTAAAGCGGGCTCAATCACATGCTTGATATGCTGGGCGCGGGCTGCAAAAATCATCAATAATTCGGCATGTTCAGAAATAGCCTCACTATCCTTGTCCAGCAATAAATGACGAATTTTTTCGGCCAGCACCGTCCCCCCAGGCTCTCGTGTAACAACAACAGAAATATTGCGATGCTGCAAATAATCCTTTATAAATAGTAAGTTAGTAGTTTTCCCAACCCCTTCCCCGCCTTCCAGCGTTATAAATTTACCTCGGGTCATTTTTCTTCCTTTGAAAGTTGTTAACTGCCAGATTATGATCTTTTAAGGTAGCAGAAAACTGATGGGTACCGTCACCACGCGCTACAAAATAAAGGTTATTACTATTATACGGATGCAGAACGGCATAAATGGCAGCACGACCCGGCATGGCAATCGGTGTTGGCGGCAAGCCTTTTATTATGTATGTATTGTAAGGTGTCGCTGCTTTTAAATCTTTATAAGCAATATCGCCTTGATAGCTATCACCCATACCATAAATGACCGTAGGGTCGGTTTGTAGCAACATACCCGCTTGCAATCTACGTATAAATAACCCGGCTATCAGGGGCCTCTCTGCAACGACTGCGGTTTCTTTCTCGACAATTGAAGCAAGAATCAAAGCTTCATAAGGCGTCGTGAAAGGCAATGCTTCGGCTTTTTCTTGCCACTCCTGCTTTAACACTAACTGCATTTTATCGTAGGCTCTTTTTAATAAAGCCACATCCGTGGTGTGCTTCTCAAAAAAATAAGTGTCCGGAAAAAACAAGCCCTCAGGTTGCTTTACGTCAGCACCCAACTGAACCATTAACGCTTTATAATCAACTTGCTGCAAGGTATGCCCAAGATTAGGATTATTCTTAATCTCCAACAATATTTCTTTAAAACTCCAACCTTCCGGAAAAGTAATGGCGTACTGTTTGGTTTTTCCTTGCACAAACACGGCTAATATTTCAGGCAGGGTTAAACCGGAGGCTAACTCGTATTCTCCGGTTTTAAGTTTTTTAACCGCGTCTTCGGAGACAGCAAACACTTTAAACCAGAGTGGTTTAACGTCTACGTTTTGAGCTAATAGTTTGTCGGTAATCTGATTAAACGAGTCACCTTTATTGATTTCGATAACAACCGGCTTACCCACCACTGCCGGTGTCATTAAGGCGCTTTTAAAGTCACGCCACGCCCAACCACTGACGATAATTAACGCAAGTAATACACCACCAGCGATAATTTTAAAGGCCACCGCTGGTTGCCTCATTTTGAAAGTGAGCGAGACCGATTTGTAATTGACGGGTTATTTCACCTACTGGAAAGTGGGTCTTTTCGATTTGTCTGACCGGCCAAATACCTACAATCGAATTACAAACAAAGACTTCATCGGCCGATAACAGCGCATCTTGAGTAAATGCATGCTCTATCGCAGAAATACCCTGATCATAAGACATCGTCATTAAAATACTGCGAATAATCCCCGCAACACCGGCAAACGACAGCAATGAAGTATAAAGAGTGTGATTTTTAACATAGAAAAGATTGGTCATTGTTCCCTCAATAACATGCCCGTTAATATCCAGCATAATACCTTCCTGAATGGCGGGATCAGTCCATTCAGCCCTCGCCAGTATTTGTTCAAGCCTGTTCAGATGCTTAATACCTGCCAGTGCCGGATTTAATCCTAAACGGGTATCGCAAAAACGTGTGACTATCCCTTGTTCTTTATAAAGAACAGGATAATCAGGAAATGGATGTAAACTTAATACGCGGGTAGTCTGAATCACATCAGGTTGACGATAACCTCGCCCGCCAGAACCACGAGTGAGTATCAACTTAAGGACGGCATTACTTGAATGTTCGGAAAGTTTTTGAGCCTCAAAGGCAAGCAGTTCAGCACCCGGAAAAGGGATATAAAGCCGACGGCAACCTGCCTTTAATCGATCGATATGCCGATCAAAAAAAACAGGCTGCCCGTTGACAACGGCTATCGTTTCAAATAATCCATCACCGTATTGAAAACCCCTGTCGGATATTTCAATATGCTCCCTGCATTCACCATTAACCAGCATCATTCGCAGAGACGCAACAGGTGCGCCTTTACCCTACTCGTACCGCTTAAAAACCAGAGAACCATTAGTGCCGCCAAAACCAAATGAATTGGACATGGCCACATCGATTTTCATATTTCTTGCCGTATTTGGAACAAAATCAAGATCACATTCAGGGTCTTGATTTTCAAGATTGATGGTTGCCGGTGCAATTTGATCTTTAATGCTTAACGCAGTAATCACCGCCTCAATACCTCCAGCTGCACCTAACATGTGACCCAGCATGGATTTTGTAGAGCTGATTGCTACGTTATAGGCATGATCGCCCAATGCCGATTTCATCGCCTGGGTTTCACCTAAATCACCGGCCGGTGTTGAGGTACCATGCGCATTAATGTAATCGACACTGTCGGCATTTAAACCGGCATCACGCAAGGCATTTCTCATGCACCGCGCTGCACCTTCACCACCTGCTGAAGGTGTCGTTATATGATAAGCGTCTGCACTCATGCCATAGCCGACTAATTCGGCATAAATTTTTGCGCCTCGGGCTTTGGCATGCTCCAGCTCTTCAAGCACCACAACACCTGCGCCATCGCTTAATACAAAACCATCACGATCACGATCCCAAGGACGACTGGCGGCCTGAGGATCATCATTACGACGTGATAAGGCTTTGGCTGAAGCAAATCCACCCATAGCCGTCGGTGATGTTGTACAGCGTTCTGCACCACCGGCAATCATCACATCGGCATCACCATATATTATCTTCCGGGCCGCATCACCAATATTGTGCGTACCGGCTGCACAGGCAGTAACAATGGCAAAGTTAGGTCCTTTTAACCCGTATTTAATGGAAAGATTGCCTGAAATCATATTAATAATGTTACCTGGAACAAAGAATGGCGAAATGCGACGAGGGCCGCCTTTCTCATAAGTTGCATAACATTCTTCAATACCGGTAATGCCACCTATGCCTGAGCCAACCGCTACGCCAATCCGTTCTGCGTTTGCCTCGGTGACTTCAAGACCTGAGTCTTCAATGGCTTGAGACCCTGCCGCCATACCGTAATGGATAAAAGCGTCCATCCGCTTGGCATCTTTGTCGGAAATATATTGGCTAATATCAAAATTTCTTATGACTCCGCCAAAAGTGCTGGCAAATGCAGAAATATCAAAAGAATCAATTGGACTGATGCCGCTTTTACCGTTAATAATACCATCCCAAGTTTCTGAGACAGTGTTGCCTAAGCAGGTAACTGCACCCAATCCAGTTATTACAACTCGACGTTTGCTCAATGTAATGTACCGTAAGATAAGGGGAAGATAAAAATGAAGGGGTAGTGACTTAAAGACCGTTGTTAAACAACGTGAACAATCTATATTTTAATAATCCGGTGTGTTACCGGATAATTGCGTACATTTTGTGCACGTTATTTACAAACAGCTAACCAGCGAATGAACAATGCGCCCATCCACTGGAAATCAGTGTTACGCGTTTTTGCTCACGTAATCGATTGCTTGCTGAACAGTAGTGATTTTTTCAGCTTCGTCGTCTGGAATTTCGCATTCAAATTCTTCTTCAAGAGCCATAACGAGTTCAACTGTATCCAGAGA
>CAIMDR010000678.1 GCA_903839795.1 uncultured Methylococcaceae bacterium
GTGATCAAAAGAATTGATCTAACGCGTTGTTTATCTGAGTAAATCCGTGTTTATCTGTGGCTCAAATACGTTTTTAGGTTAATAGACTAAAATCGTTTGATTGTATCAAACTTCTAATTTATTTAGAGAATAATGAAACTCGATGTTCAAGTTTTTATTCATTGGTTTAAAAATGATGCAGGTGAGTCTATCAAATCATAGCTGAGACCAGGCAGCTAAACTAATGACAGAAATTGGCACATTGCCCAACTTCTTTTTAGTCATATTCATGGACATAAACCGACCTGTTGGGCTTGTCTCTTGAACGCCGATTTTTTTCTGTCACGCCGCATTATTCACTATTGATTCTACGACTGCTTCTGGACTTTGGACTAATGCCACCCTAAATAATATCGTCTTGCATCACACGCCAAGCCAAAGCCAACACTTGACAAGCGATTACCATCAGAAATGTCGGCGTGTGGAAATATACGCCGCGTTATATTTTGTAGTATCGGCATGGCTGTGCCTCCGCCCGTCAAGATAACCAGAGCCACATCGGCTGTTTTTACGCCCGCCATCACCACGCAGTTATTAATGGTGTTCTGGATGTTCTCGATACTTCCAGAGATACACGCTTCGAATTGTGTACGCTCCACCTGCGAGTGCAAACCGTCTTCAATAAAAGCAAGATCCGCTGTTGTTTGGTCGCATGCACTTAGTTTAATTTTGGTATCTTCAACGATAGACATCAAAGTGTGTCCGAGCTCTTCCTCGACAATGGACAGCAGTCTATGGGTAAGGGCTTTATCATTTGATTGACTGATTAACGTCCTTAAATCCCGTTTATATTTTCGCGTGTACATACACTGAATTTTGCTTAATTCAGCAAGATCAAAATACGGTGTTATGGGGAAACCCAGACCTTTAGAACCCCAAAAAGAACCCAGCCCCAATAAAGGCATAAAACAGGTCAAGCTTAAAGCTCGGTCAAAATCATTACCGCCCATTCGAATCCCTGCATTAGCAAGAATATCCTCTTGGCGATCCGGTTTTTTGATATAACGCTCCGACAAGCGCATTATCGTAAAATCGGATGTGCCACCCCCAATATCCATAACAACGGCTAAACGTTCGGTATTACCCATGGTTAATTCATGCGCAAATGCGGCGGCAATGGGCTCATATTGAAAGCGGATATCTTTAAAACCGGCGGCGGTAAATATGGCTTCGAGTTGGCCTTCCGCTTCCTGGTCGGCCTTGTCATTGCCATCGATAAAATGTACCGGCCTGCCTGCGACAACCGTGTTTATTTCTTGGTCGGCCACTACTTCGGCTTTATTTTTTATACTCTCAACAAAGGGGCCAATAATATGCTCAAATTGTGTTTTTCTGCCACCGATAATCGTGCCTTCTTTCATCAGAGACGTTCCAAGCACACGCTTAAAACTTCTCATAAATCGGCCCTCTTCTCTGGCGACATAAGCATTAATGGCTTTACGGCCAAATAAAACCGGTTGATTTTCTTGCGGAAAAAAAATGGTCGAGGGGATGGTTAAATGCTGGTCTTCTACCGGAACCAAAATTATTGGATCATTATTGTCCTTGGCAATAGCGACCGTCGTGTTGGACGTTCCAAAATCAATTCCACATGTAATGTCCATCGTTCCCTGTTTTTTGAGTGTCTTCATTCTAAATTTTATTGACTGATTTATTTCTTGTTTTTCGTGGCTCAATCTCCGTTCTGTTCCAGACAGATTTGTCCCGGAATCCAGAGTACAAGAATGTACTCATCATCAACAGCACATTGCATCAATAAAATCGAGTATAAAAATCAGTAAGCGGATGCGTTACGAATGCCATCCATGGCAAAGGGATCCCGGCAATCTCTGCCGGGATGACGGCTTGAGCGTTTTTAGTTATTTATAAAACTTGTGTTTATCAGTATTTTCAAGTTATTTAACGCCTACTCCTTGGCTTATACCTCATCAGCTTTGGGAGATGGCCCGTATTCGTTTGTTTCCGTATTACCGTCAATCACCATAAAATACAGGAATATGATAGCGCCAATCACCGGTACCAAATTAACCAGTAACCACCAGCCATTTCGGCCTGTGTCGTGTAATCGTCTAACTGATACCGCAAGTCCGGGAATTAAAACGGCTAGTGGATAAAGGCTGCTTAACATACCCAAACCTGTTTCGGGATCAACATTACCCGCAAATCGGTCAATAATTGCCAGTGCCATACTGATAAGTACATTAAATACAACAAAAAACCAATACTCTTTTCGTCTTGCCCGACCTCCAAAGACCGTATATTTTTTTAATACTTCAAGATACCAGTTCATAAAACGATAACTCCTGCCACCCCTGACGGGTTTAGCGATGCTTAAAAGTAAAGAAAAGGGCACACAACCGGTAAACTCAGTCATGCACGCAGTGCGCGGCTAAAAATAGCAACTATAACGTGTTGCCTAATACTACAGAGAAATAACCAAAATTCCAATAGTGGTAACCGGCACTCGCGTTTAATGCCTTAATTTGACTACGTTGTATTAAATCATGGCTACACGTTTTAACTCAGTCAGTGGTTTTGATCATAATGGAAAGGCTTGCAACAACAGAAGTTGAAGCCATAAAAGAAAATAATTGGGTATAATAGCCTAATTTTTAAACACAAAGGTGTTATGAGTCAACAAAGAAAAGCAGTGGCCTTGATTTCCGGTGGTTTGGATTCAATGCTTGCGGCAAAATTAGTCATGGAACAGGGTGTTCATGTTGAAGGCATTAATTTTTTTACGGGTTTTTGTGTAGAAGGCCATACGCACGCCATTCGTGAAAGCGACAAAGCCAAGCCCAAGCGTAATAATGCCTTATGGGTTGCGGAACAGTTAGGCATAAAGCTGCATATTGTTGACGTTGTTGAAGAATATAAAAAAGTGCTGATTAATCCCAAGCACGGTTACGGCACACACATGAATCCTTGCCTGGATTGCAAAATTTTCATGGTTAATAAAGCCAAACAATGGATCGTTGAAAACGATTTTGACTTTATTATTACCGGTGAAGTCATCGGTCAACGCCCTATGTCACAAACTAAATCAAAAATGCCCATTGTGTCAAAACAGTCGGGTGCTGATGATTTATTGTTGCGCCCCATGTGTGCCAAGAATCTACCCGCGACCCGCCCGGAGATTGAAGGTTGGGTTGATAGAGAAAAGTTATGTGATATTACCGGACGTTCACGCAAGCCGCAAATGGCATTGGCGGAGAAATTTGGTATTGATGACTATTCCCAACCGGCGGGTGGTTGCTGTTTTCTGACAGACAAATACTATTCGGCAAGACTGGTCGATTTATGGAAAGCTCAGGGTAGCAAAGATTACGAACTGGATGACGTGATGTTGTTAAAAGTCGGTCGACATATCAGACCCGAAAAGCATTTTAAACTGATTATCGCCAGGGAAGAAGGTGAAGGACGCTTTTTGGAGGGCTATAAAAAAGAGTTTATCAGTATGCATTGCTTAAGCCATACCGGGCCATTAGCCTTGATTGACGGTATAACGTCTGCCGAGGATTTATATTTGGCAGCCAGCATTGTTGCCCGCTACGGACAAGGTCGCCATGCCGAACAAGTCGATATTAAGGTCAGGGACAAAGAGGGATCGGAAAGAACGCTTCAGGTTAAGCCGTTAACCAACGAAGAAATACCCAAGGAATGGTATGTGTGAGGTTAAAGGCGAAAGGTACAAGGCGAAAGGCGAAAGACGAAAGACGAAAGACGAAAGGGATTGGTTTTTTGCCCTTTGCCTTTAACCTTGAACCTTGGCCCCTTGAACCTTGCCCCCTGCCCTTATAAATGATAAAAGAAACCCTAAATGCACGGCGTCTGCTTTGTCCGTTGCCTGTTATACGCACCCAAGATAAGGTTAAACAACTAAAGCCGGGCGACCAGTTGGAAGTTATTTGCACAGACCCCGGGGTTATGCAGGATATTCCGACGTGGTGTCGTATCAATGGTCATAAAGTACTTGAAACCAAAGCCTGTGATCATGAATATAGCATTACCCTGGAAGTCGGCGTGTAATGGCTGAAATCCTTACCCCTGCAAAAATGGATAAACTAAAGGCCAGAGCCAGCTATGTGGGTGCAGCGGTTAATGTTTTTCAGACACTGATCAAAATCAGTTTTGGCATTTTGGGACAATCAGCGGCGTTAATCGCTGACGGCATTCATTCGTTATCAGATTTGCTCAGCGATCTTTTAGTGATTATTGCGGTTAGGTTGGGAAGCCGCGAAGCAGATCATGATCATCCTTATGGGCATCGCCGTTTTGAAACCATCGCTACTGTTATTTTAGGCGTCAGTTTAATTGCCATTGGCGGAGCCATTAGCTGGTCTGTGATGGATCGAATGGCGCACCCTGAACACCTGCCAGTACCCAATGTACTGGGTATGGGTGTTGCGGCGTTGTCCATTTTGGTTAATGAATGGCTGTACCATTACACCAAACGCATTGCTAAAAAAACCCGCTCCAAATTATTAATGGCCAATGCGTGGCATCAGCGCAGTGATGCCATTTCATCGATTGTCGTGTTGTTTGGCATAGGCGCGGTCATCTTGGGTTATCCACTGGCCGATGCCATTGCCGCTATTGTGGTGGCGTTAATGGTTGCCAAAATTGGCTTGGGTCTGGTTCTGGAGAGCATCAAAGAATTGGTTGATACCTCATTGCCGCCCAAACTAATAGCCGAAATTCGCAAAGCCATTATGACCATTGATGGCGTTGAAGGCATTCATTTATTAAGAACCCGGCAAATGGGCGAAGATGCCTTGATTGATGCCCATATCGTTGTCGATCCGCGCATTACCGTTTCCGAAGGTCATAGCATCGGCGATACTGTTAGGGATGAATTAATCAGCCGTTTTGATGATGTCATGGATGTGTTGGTGCATATTGATCCTGAAAATGATGAGGCCTTATTCGAGCCCGGCAAACCGCTAGCCCGTGCAGATGTTCAAGTATTATTGGACAAGTATCTGGTGGAGTTTAAAACAGCGATAGAAGATTTTAGAATCCATTACTTAAACGGACAAATTGAAGTCGAAATTATTTTACAGTTTGCCCTTAGCCAACAACCGCAGTTAGTAGCGGCGCTAAAAAAGCAATGCAAGCGCATGAAGACAAGGGTAAGAAAAATTAAAAAC
>CAIMDR010000679.1 GCA_903839795.1 uncultured Methylococcaceae bacterium
CATCCGTTGATGCACGCCGAACCGGTGTTGTTCATCAATAATAACCAAGCCCAAGCGATGAAAGTTTACACTCTCCTGAAATAACGCGTGCGTGCCAATAATCATGCCCGCCGAACCCTCCGCCAAACTTTGTAAAATCTCTTTGAGGGCGTTGCCCTTAACTAGCCCGGTCAGATAAACGACTTTTGCCTGAAAACCTTCAAACCACCCGCTAAAATTACGTTTATGTTGTTCTGCCAATAACTCTGTCGGTGCCATAACGGCCACCTGATAACCCGCCATTAACGCCAGTAAAGCGGCGTAAGCAGAAACAATGGTTTTACCTGACCCGACATCGCCCTGCACCAATCGCATCATGGGATGTTGCAATCGACAATCCGCTTCAATCTCGGCAATAACGCGTTGTTGCGCACCCGTTAACTTAAACGGCAGAGCGTTTAAAAACTGCTCTGTGAGCACTTTATCGCTGGAACCATCGAACACCGGCGCTTGCCAGGCCTTGATTTTATTCCGGGTTTTTCGCAAACTTAAATGATGTGCCAACAGCTCTTCAAAGGCCAAACGTTTCAGCGCAGGCACGCTGCCATTTTGTAACGCCTCAATCGTAACCGATTCATCGGGCGCATGTAGGGTTTGTATGGCTTCTGCCAAAGACGGATAGTGATAATTTTTTAAAATCGTCGCTGGAATCCAGTCAATTAATAACTGCGGCTCGTTCTCACAGAGACTCAAAGCCTGTTTTACCGCTTTTCTTAAGGTAGCTTGGCTAAGGCCTTCTGTTAACGGATAAACGGCGGTTAAGCGGGTTTCGGTAATTTTGGCGTCCGGGTTTGAAATGATCTGATAATCAGGATGAACCATTTCCAGACCGCCAAAGCCATGACGCACCTCGGCAAAACAACTGATTAATGTCCCCGGTTTAAGCGTATTGTGCTGGTTGGCACTGAAATGAAAAAACTTTAAGGAGATAAAACCGGTGTTATCGCTAATCCGACAAATCAGGCTTTTGCGACCTCTGGGTAAAATATCAATAAACTCAACTTTGCCGCAAATAAGCACGGTCATACCGACCCTTAAAGAGCCGATAGGATAAATTCGGGTTCTATCCTCATAACGCAACGGCAGGTGAAAAACAAGATCCTGAATAACACGGATACCCAGCTTTTCAAGACGGTTTGTCGTTTGGGAACCTATCCCTGATAATTTGGCAACCGATTGATTTAGAAGATTCACGCTGTCGTCACGCATAAATCCGGATAAATTTTCCTCATCGCTGTGCTAATTTTCAAGACTCAAGAAGCAGGATATTCTTGGGGCTTTATAAACATAATCGCATCCATTTCCACCCCGACGTTTTTAGGTAAAGCAGCAACGCCAATAACAGCGCGTGCGGGGTAAGGCTCTTCAAAATAACGACCCATGATTTCATTGACCAACGGGAAACTTGATAAATCAGTTAAAAAAACATTCAATTTAACAATGTCGGCAAGCGTGCCCTCTGCGGCTTCTGCAACCGCTTTTAAATTATCAAACACCTGGGTAATTTGATCGCTGATATCACCGTCAATAATCGTCATGGTTTCAGGTACTAAAGGAATCTGTCCTGAAAGATAAACCGTGTGATCGACTTTAACCGCTTGTGAATAAGTGCCAATTGCCTTGGGTGCTTTATTAGTCTGGATAATTTCTTTAGTCATTTTTTTAATCCTGATAAGTCGTTTTGCCAGAAGGCGAGGTATGAAAAATACCCCTACAAAAGTTGCCACCGATTGACAGCTAATCAATAAGGTTTAATTCGTCAATCTGTGGCCGTTTATTTGTTGCTAGTTACCTAACTACAACTATCTGCAAGGCATTATAGCGATTATTGCCAAAGGATAGAAATTGTGAGGTACAAGAGTCAAGGCGAAAGGTTCAAGGTTCAAGGCTGCGCGTGATGGGGTTTGCAACCCCGTCACTCACGTTTTGTTTCTGCTTAGGTTCTCAAACGTTATGGTCGGGGTTGCAAACCC
>CAIMDR010000680.1 GCA_903839795.1 uncultured Methylococcaceae bacterium
CCACGTAAACCTATTAGAAAATAAGATATCCCTTAAGAGGTTGAAGTAATGGCTAGTCCAAACCGTTCAAGAAAACGTATCAAAAAAGAAGTTGCTGATGGCATTGTACATGTTCACGCTTCTTTCAATAACACAATCATAACTATAACAGACAGAAAAGGTAACGCTTTATCTTGGGCAACTTCTGGTGGTTCAGGTTTTCGTGGATCAAGAAAAAGTACACCGTTTGCTGCACAGGTTGCTGCTGAAAAAGCCGGTATTGTCGCGCAAGAATTTGGCATGAAAAATCTTGATGTTATGATTAAAGGCCCCGGCCCAGGTCGTGAATCCGCTGTGCGTTCATTGAACAATCTCGGTTTTAAAATTAATAATATTGTTGATGTGACGCCCATTCCTCATAATGGTTGCCGTCCGCCAAAGAAACGCCGCGTATAAAGAATCTGGAGTTGTAACATGGCAAGATATCTTGGACCTACCTGTAAATTAAGTCGAAGAGAAGGGACTGATCTGTTTTTAAAAAGCAGAGGCAAGTCTTTGGAAAATAAATGTAAGTTAGATCAAAGGCCTGGTCAACATGGTACCAAGCGTACCAGAAGTTCTGATTATGCACTCCAGTTGAGAGCAAAGCAGCGCTTACGTAGAATTTATGGTATTTTAGAAAAGCAATTTAGAAATTACTATAAGTCTGCCGATATGAAGAAAGGCGCTACTGGTGAAAATCTGTTAAATCTGCTTGAGTCTAGATTAGATAACGTAGTATATCGCATGGGTTTTGCTTGTACTCGCGCAGAAGCACGCCAATTAGTTAGTCACAAGTCTATTCAAGTAAATGGTTCATTGATTAATGTTCCTTCTTATCAGGTAGCTCCCGGTGATGTTTTGACAATTAGAGAAAAAGCAAAAAAACAACAAAGAATCGTTGATGCTTTAACTGTAACTGAACAATATGGATTTCCTGCTTGGGTTGAAGTTAATTCAAAAGCGATGACTGGAACATTCAGCTCTTTACCTGATCGTGTTGATTTAGGTAGTGACATTAACGAGCAGCTGGTAGTTGAGCTTTACTCTAAATAATCGAAGTTCTGAGGGATATAAATGCAGAATTCTATTTCTGGCTTATTAAAGCCCCGATTAGTTGAGGTGGTAAGTAAATCACCTAATCATTCGAGGATTGTTATTGAGCCGCTTGAACGTGGTTTTGGTCATTCGCTTGGTAATGCGTTAAGACGCGTATTGTTATCCACAATTCCAGGCTGTGCAGTCACGGATGTAGAAATTGAAGGTGTACTCCATGAGTACACAACAATTGAGGGCGTTCAGGAAGATGTAATTGATATTTTACTGAACTTAAAAAAGTTAGCCGTAGTACTTCATTCAAAAGATGAAGTTGAACTTATGTTAACTAAAACTGGTGCAGGTTGTGTAACAGCAGCTGATATCATTTTACCTCACGACGTTGAAATTATAAATCCTGATTTGATTATCGCTAACTTAACACAAGCTGGTGTATTAAATATGAAAATCAGGGTGTGTCGCGGAAGAGGTTACGAACCGGTTAGTGTTCGTAAGTTAAATTCTGAGCACAGTATGGTTGTCGGTGCACTTCAATTAGACGCTTCATATAGCCCAATTTTAAAAGTAGCTTACCAAGTTGAAAGTACTCGCGTTGAGCAGAGAACTAATTTAGACAAGCTTGTTATTGAGCTTGAAACAAACGGAACTGTTGATCCAGAGCAAACGATAAAAATGGCGGCGACCATACTTCATGATCAGTTATCGGTTTTTGTTGACTTTGAAAAGGTTAATGACCTGGTTCCAGAAGAAGAAGTAGAAGTTGTTGAAGTTTTTGATCCAGTTTTACTACGTCCTGTTGATGATCTTGAGCTAACTGTACGTTCTGCTAATTGTTTAAAAGCCGAGAATATTTTTTATATTGGTGACTTAATTCAGCGGACTGAAGTTGAGCTATTAAAAACACCTAATCTTGGAAAAAAATCTTTAACAGAAATAAAAGATATACTTGCTTTAAAAGGGTTATCACTGGGTATGCGATTGGAAAATTGGCCGCCTGATAACCTAGCAGATCAATCACACGCAATATCCACACATTAACATTAGGTCTTCTTACAATGAGACATCGTAAATCAGGTAGAAAGTTTAATATGAATAGCAGCCATCGTAAGGCGCTATTTAGTAATATGGCTAGTTCATTATTTAAGCATGAACTTATTAAAACAACTTTACCTAAAGCTAAAGAATTAAGAAGTTTTGCTGAGCCCTTAATTACATTATCAAAAGAAGATAATGTAGCTAAACGTCGTCTTGCATTTGCCAGATTACGTGATCGTGAAGTCGTGACTAAGCTTTTTAATGAGTTAGGTCCTCGATATAAAAATAGAGCAGGTGGTTATTTGCGTATTATGAAGTGCGGATTTAGACCTGGTGATGACGCTCCTATGGCTTATGTCGAATTAGTTGATAGACCCGAATAATAATTTTATTATTCACTAAAAAAAGCCGGTTTTACCGGCTTTTTTTATGTCTTTAAAAACGTTGCATATTCTGGCTCAACCTGAACACTGATTCTGGTTTCAAGCTGAATACTTTTCTGGGTTTTTCCATAATCCTAAAAACCGCAGTTAAACATATCCCTGCCAATAAAAATCAGCATAAAATTGACAAGGATTGTGAGTTATGATTAGCGTTTAGCTCTCGTAATTTATTAAATCTGGCGGCTTTAAGACCGCCCCTTTCAGATATTTTTTCATTGCTTCACTTAAAATTCGATACCAACATTGTAAAGGGGTTAACTGCGGCGCAGTTGCGTTCAACTCGTCAAAAAATGCACATACCCGCGTATAGGCCGCCTTTACATAAGACTCCCGGCCGTGGCTACTGGTGATGGTGAGTGTTGTTTGTCCGGCATGCTGAGTCTGCTTGCCCACGCCGTGCAATAATAAAGGCCTGGACACAATGGCTTCATAATGCTTCTCAGCTTCGACCAAGCGGACGAACAATGACCACCAGTTATAGACCAGTGCAATCATTCTTGCAATTAAACGGCAGGGGGCAAGCTTCTGGGTGACGAACCCGCACCAGCCCCATTGGTTTTTGATTTCATCAAAGTTGTTTTCACAATCAGCACGGTCACGGTAATGCTGGACAATCGTTATCACCTCAGCGTCCAACGAGGTCACCAAGACACTGTATTCGAATAAAGACAGATCTTCAGCAGGTTCAACCAGCGAGAACTGGTGAGGCAAGGCATTGCGCGGTGCTGGGGCCTTGTCTTTGCCTAATCGGCGCCGAACAATCACTACCCGGCGGGCAGTCTTCCAGGTGATCAGTTTCAGTTCAGTGGCGAAGGCTTCAAAGCCTTCGTGCGTTTTTACCCAACCGGATTTGCAATGATATTGATAGATAAGTTTCTTCACCAAGGGTGATTTCTTGAGTTTGAACAAATAGTCGACTCCGCGTTGTTCCGCTTCGGACATGATCGTGTCGCTGCCCCAATCAGAATCGCCCCGAATAAAGGCCGGCCAATGCGCACGGGGAATGCGGTCGAGCAATGCCCATAGCCCGGGAGCGGTATAGGCGGATGAACTGCGGTTGCCCGCCTGGACTTCAACCTCCAGGATCAGGCGCACATTGGCTATCATGTAGGTATGGTAGGTATGCGATGGCCGCCCGGGCTTGTGGTGGTTGTAGCCGACCGTGACCCCTTCTTGGTGGCCATATAAGGTTTTGATGTATCGACTCTAAATTCCAAGGTAATGCCAACGCTCAAACCGGCAATGGCTGCGCTTTTTGAGTAATTAAATCTGCCAAAGAGGGTAGCTGGTATCTGCCCGTCACTCTGTCATGAACGTAATCATAAAAACTCATCCCTACTTTTTTGGCGGTCTGATTAACCGAC
>CAIMDR010000681.1 GCA_903839795.1 uncultured Methylococcaceae bacterium
ATGAATCGGATTAAAAAATTCTTGTTGAAAAACTTTGCCAAAATCCGGATATTTTGAATCCACTAATTTTGCTGAAAAAATCAGGTTCTTTATAAAAATTTTAATATTGTTAGTGGAAAACTCAACTTTCAACTCGGCATCTGCATCATCCAGTAATCGATTCAGTTCTAAAACACCTTTTCTGGGGAAAATAATCCGGGCTTCATAACCGGTACCTTCATCTAAAAGATCTTCATAAATAGACAATCGATGACCATCCGAAGCAACCAGTTTAACTTTGCTATTGGAGATGTTAAGCAATAAGCCATTCAGGTAATAACGGACATCCTGATTAGCCATACAAAAAACCGTCTTATCGAGTGCTTTTTTAAATTTACCGGCATTAATAAAAAAATGATTCTCTAATTCAGATTCAGAGAATTCGGGATAATTATCCGCAGGCAAACAACTTAACGAAAATCGGCTTCGATTAGATAATATTTTTACTTTATCCCCTTGTTGTTCAAATTTAATTTCAGCGCCATTGGGTAAAAGTCTGCAAATATCTAAAAACTTTCTGGCCGGTACGGTAATTGAACCAGGGGTTGCTAATTTAATATTGATTTTGGCAATAATCTGAATTTCCAGATCCGTACCCGTCAGTATTAACTGTTCATCCTCAATAACCATCAACACATTCGACAAAATAGGCATTGTTTGTCTTTTTTCTATAACGCTGACTATTTGCTGTAAAGGCGTTAAAATTTCTTCTCGATTAATAATAAATTTCATTTGTTTGTATTATTACGGTTAGTTTAATAAAAAGCTGTGGAAAAACGATTTTTTAACTTAAAAATCAATTAGTTAATTTTTATTTATTATGGTGACGATGGCTATATTTTGATAAAAACCACAATTATGAACAGAGTTACTCACAGAATTAACAGCTTTATCCACAATATTATCCACACCCCTCTGTCATAATGTTTAAAACAGTTTGGTGAAATTAATAAAATAGGTAAAACAACTCGCCATCTTTTTTTAGGTTGAAAGTTTAGCTTTAAGCCTAAAGTGGTGCAATTTAAAATTAAGCTGCAAAAAAATGCTTTTTGCGATTAATAATATAATGTTACTTAATCTTTATTTTATTACTATTAAGTGAGTTAAAACCTGTGGATAACCCATTTAAAATTAAATAAATCAATAGCTTAATTAAATTTTTATGTTGTTGTCAGGATGTGGATAACCTCTGTTTAAATAATACGTGTTTTTAATGTTTATTTTTATACACAACATTACCCCCAGTAATAATAGGTTTGCTCACAGATTTATCCACAGGATTATCATCGTTTTGGCTTAATTTGATCGTTGAGGTGCTTCTTAACACTTGATGATTTAGCCTTAATTACCAAAATGCTTTTTTAAAAATAGATGTTAACACTCAGATTAAAGTGTTTATGAAAATTGTAATTTTGGATAATGCTTGGTTTTTTAATTTGTCCGTTTTACAAGAGTTCTTTATCTTATGCTAACTATGGTTTCAACCTGTTAATTTTGCAGTTTATAATATAATGTTACTTAATCTTTATTTTATTACTATTAAGTCGGTTAAAATCTGTGGATAACCTATTTTTAGTTAAATTATTCAATGGGTTGCATTTTATTTTATGTTGTTGTCAGCTTGTGTATAACGCCTGTTTAAATAATAAGCATTTATAATGTTAAATTTAATACACAGTATTATCCCCAGCAACAATGGAGTTATGCACAATTTTATCCACAGATTAAGTTGTCGAGGTTGATAATTTTCAGTGAAGTTGGCATTTAATGTGACAGCGTTCTTAAGAGATTTGAATAATCTTCGGCAATTTTGTGATCAGCTTCTTTCAACTCATTAATTTTTTTACAAGCATTCATGACCGTTGTATGGTCACGGCCACCAAAAGCATCGCCTATTTCAGGAAAGCTGTGTGACGTTAACTCGCGTGCCAAACACATGGCCATTTGTCGTGGACGGGTAACGGTTTGTTTTCTGTTTTTAGAGGATAAGTCGGCAACGCGGATTTTAAAATATTCAGCGACGGTTTTTTGGATATTGTCCATGTTAACCAGCTTGTCTTTTAAAGAAATCAAATCATGCAAGGCTTCTTTGGTAAATTCTGTGGTAATTTCACGCCCGGTAAATTGTGCATTGGCAATAACGCGTCTTAAAGCGCCTTCAAGATCACGGACGTTGAAAGGAATTTTTTTGGCAATAAAAAAAGCGACTTCCTGAGGGAGCTCTACATTCACTTGCGCTGCTTTTTTCATTAAAATAGCGGCTCTGGTTTCCATGTCAGGTGGTTCAATTGAAACAGGAAGTCCGCAACCAAATCGCGATTTTAAGCGATCTTCAAGACCAACAATTTCTTTGGGATATTTGTCACACGTTAAAACTATTTGGTGTTTTTTATCCAAAAGGGTATTGAAGGTATGAAAAAATTCTTCCTGAGAACGCTCTTTTCCGGCAAAAAATTGAATGTCATCAATTAAAAGTACATCGATACCACGGTAATATTCTTTAAAAGAATTAATTGAATTTTGTTGCAACGCTCTTACCATGTCCTGAACAAATTTTTCAGAATGCAGGTAAACAATCGTTGCTGATGGATTTTTCTGAAAAACAGCATTACCTATCGCATGCATGAGATGGGTTTTACCCAAACCTGAGCTGCCATAAATAAGTAAAGGATTGTAAGCTTTTCCAATGTTTTCAGAAACTTGAAGGGAAGCAGCTCTTGCCAGCTGATTAGACTTACCTTCAACAAAATTTTCAAAAGTAAACGCTTTGTTAAGAAAATTAGGACTGGTTTTTTTTATTTCGACCGGTTTTACGTTGTTTATTGCGGCGGGTGTTGTCGACTTTTTTGAACCAATTTCAAGATTTAATTCTAATGTACCATTTGAAAATTCATGAATGGATTCTTTAATTTTGGCAAAATAATGTTGCTTGACCCAGTCCAAAACAAATCGGTTGGGTGCCAGTAATTTTAGTTGTCCATCGCTTTCCAGTGCCTGTAATGGGCGTATCCAGGTGCTGAAATCAGAACCGGCGATTTCATTTTCAAGTTTAGTAAGACAGTTATCCCAAATTGAGCTCATTGAATTAGATAAGATATTGGTAGGTGTTAAGTTACGATGAATTTGTTTTTTATCACTATACAGCAATAAAACATTGCGCTACAGAATTGACAGACTATGTATATTATTTTATCATCCGTAGTCTTTTTTATCTGTTTTTGTTAACAATCATCTGAATAGGCTTTAGTAATATGAAAAGAACATACCAACCCAGTAAAATCAAACGCGCCAGAACCCACGGTTTTCGTGCAAGAATGGCAACCGTCGGTGGTCGTAGAGTTATAAATGCTCGTAGAGCAAAAGGTCGCGCTCAGTTAACTGTTTAGTTGATATTGGGTGACAGAGCACAATTTTGATTTTCCCCCCCAGTTACGGTTAAAAAAACCGGCTGAATATAAAAAAGTTTTTGCTAAGCCTGTAAAATCAAGTGACACGTATTTTACCTTATTAGCCATAAGGAATGATTTTGATCATCCAAGGCTAGGCTTGGCAATTGCTAAAAAAAATATAAGAAAAGCAGTACACAGAAACGTGATTAAACGGGCTGTGAGGGAAAATTTTAGAATACAACAACAAAGCTTGGGAAATATAGACATTGTTGTTCTGGCTCGCAGGGAAGCCGTCGATGCTTCGCAGGAATTATTAAGAAAGTCATTGGAAAAACATTGGCTTAGGTTGGTATCCAAATGCGCTTCCTGCTCATAGCAATTATAAAGTTTTATAAATACTTTATAAGCCCCTTGCTGGGCTCTAACTGTCGTTTTTATCCAAGCTGTTCAAGTTATTCCGTAGAAGCACTTCAGCGCCACGGTGCTATTATTGGCTCCTATCTCACTCTCAAAAGATTATTAAAATGTCACCCTTTTCATCAAGGGGGCATTGATCCCGTTCCGGAAAAATTTGGTAATAAGAATGGATAATTTAAGATTTATACTCGTCGTTACTTTTGCAATGCTTGTATTTATGTTGTGGCAGGCTTGGGATCAGGACTATGGCCCAAAACCTGAAGTTGCTGCAATCGTAAGTCCAGAAGGCATCAAGGCTAAAGAAGATGTGCCAATGACAGCAGAAGCTTCTTCACAAGCAGAATCCGGCTTACAAAATCCGGTATCTGTTCCTGTTTCGGCGGTATCGGCTGCTAAAACCGTAAAAGTTAAAACGGATGTTATTGCACTTGAAATTGATCTGCAAGGTGGCACGGTCACCAATCTGGATTTGTTGAATTACCCGGTAGAAAAAGCGAATAATGTTGTAAACAACTTACGCAAAATGATTGGGATGGACGTCGCTGAAACAAACACGGCACCGGTTCGTTTGTTTAATGACAATCAAGAAAAATTGTTTGTTGCTCAAAGTGGCTTGATAGCGGGAAGCGGTTTGGCCGCTGCGCCAAATCATTATACGGTTTTTACCAATGAGCAAGACAGTTATACCTTACAACCCGGACAAGACAATTTAACCGTACCAATAACATGGACGGATAACAAGGGCCTTGTTATCACTAAATTATTCACCTTTAAACGTGGAAGTTACGAGATAACCCTGGGACAACAAGTAAAAAATAACTCGGGAAAACCTTGGTCAGGCAGACAATACAGCCAGTTATTAAGGGCAGAGAATACTGAAGGCAAGGGTAATATGCTGACAGGGGGTATGAGAGCTTATGATGGTGGGGTCATTTACACCGAAAAAAGCAAATACCAAAAAATAAGTTTTGATGATATGGCTGATGAGACCCTTGATGTCACCAGCAAAGGTGGCTGGACGGCAATGATCCAACATTATTTTGCCTCGGCTTGGGTTCCACCCGCTGATCAAGAAAACCATTTTTATACCAAAGAACTAAAAGATGGACGTTACGTCATTGGTACGTATTCTCCATCAGTAACGGTTGAAGCCAATACCGATGCTCAATTTGTTTCACGATTATTTGCCGGCCCTAAAATCCAGCCCATGATGGAACAAGTTGCACCCGGCCTTGAGTTGACGGTTGATTACAGTGTGTTAACTTTTATTGGCAAACCTATTTACTGGTTACTGAATAAAATACACAGTGTTATTGGCAACTGGGGCTTGGCTATTATGGGAGTCACATTCTGTATTAAACTATTGTTCTTTCCATTATCACAAGCCAGTTTCAAATCAATGGCTAAAATGCGTAAAATTCAGCCGCGCCTTAAAGAATTACAAGAACGTTTTGCTGATGACAGACCGCGTTTTAATACCGAAATGATGGGGCTGTATAAAAAGGAAAAAGTTAATCCGTTGGGGGGCTGTTTGCCTATCCTGATACAAATCCCCGTATTTATGGCTTTGTATTGGGTATTAAGTGAAACGGTTGAGTTTCGTCAGGCACCGTTTATGCTGTGGATACAGGATTTATCAATACAAGATCCTTTTTACATCTTGCCGTTAATCATGGGTATCACCATGAAAATTCAGCAAGGTCTAAATCCGGCACCGATTGATCCTATTCAAGCTAAAGTGATGAAGATGTTCCCTATCGTCTTTACCATTTTCTTTCTATTTTTTCCGGCAGGTTTGGTTTTATACTGGGTTATTAATAATACCCTGTCTATCATTCAACAAACCTACATCACCAAGCAAATAGAAAAAGCGGGATAACTTGCTTTTAAATCAAGATACCATTGCAGCCATTGCAACACCGCCAGGGAATGGCGGTGTCGGTATTATTCGCATTTCAGGAACTTTGGTCACTGAAATCGCCAAACAACTACTTAATAAATCATTGATTCCCAGACATGCGCTGTTTACGTCGTTTATAGATAACGACCGGTGCATCATTGATTCTGGTATCAGCCTTTACTTTCCCGCACCCGCTTCTTACACCGGCGAAGATATACTTGAATTACAGGGACACGGCGGTTCAGTCGTACTGGACATGTTGTTACGG
>CAIMDR010000682.1 GCA_903839795.1 uncultured Methylococcaceae bacterium
ACCTTACAATGGAGGTCAGGCTTTGCCTGACCTCCACGAGTTGCACAAGCTCCCAAACTCCGGCAGGCACTTGTGTATAACGATGAGTGCTACGCTTGGGTGGTCTTATTCCGGCCTAACGACTCAGCTGTTTAAAATAGCACACGGATGAGACGGATGTAACAGATAGACGCAGATAAACTTCTTCATCTCATAAAAATAATATCTATAAGCACTTAAGACTAACAATAAAAAAATCCGTTGAAATCCGTCCAATCAGTGTCATCCGTGTGCCATGATTTAAACCGGTAAGTAGTTTAAATAAATTACTCAGTCTGATGATAGAATCACCAGACACAACAAACAGTAATCAAATAAAAGAGGCTTATTATGGGATGGAGAGAGCGTAAACAAGAAGAAACCTATACCGATGAAGAGGTTGAAGCCCGACTAAAAGAAGAGCTGCCGCTCTGGTATCTGGAAAATGGCTGGATTCGACGTAAATACAAAACCAGTGGCTGGAAAAGCACCTTGATGGTGGTTAATACGGTGGGGCATCTGGCAGAAGCTGCTTTTCATCATCCGGATCTTGCCGTTTCTTATGCCTTTGTCATTGTTAAGCTAATGAATCATGCGGCAAAAGGTATTACCAACAAGGATTTTGAACTGGCAAACAAGATTGAAGCAGTGATTATGTGGCAACCAGGTAAAGAAGGCGGTGCATTAGAAGGCACTCCCGATGATCCACGCTTTAAGTACATCAAATATGATAAAACGTCAGACTAAAGGCCACTTGTAAGTATTCAGTCCCCCTCTTTGAAAAAGAGGGGTTAGGGGAGATTTTATTAGATAAATCCCCCTCAATCCCCCTTTTTCAAAGGGGGAGGTGAATAATTACGGCCACTTTAGGTATTAGTCGCTGCGCTATCAACACAGATACTGACTATCTGATGACGCTTTCTCTGTACCGATAAACCCCGTCTATTTTATTTCTCGGGCTGTTAGTAGCCAGCGACTTCCTGTTAGACCCTTGAAAAAGTGTGTCATATAACACAGTTTAATTAATAAATTATGTGATATGACGCACTTTTATTGCAGGTAAATTATAAATTTCTAATATATTAATAACTTAATATTTGGCGTGGTTTTTGCTTAATCTATTCACAGCTGGAATTTTCCAGAGGAATTTTTTAATTTAAGAGTAGGCAAAAATGAATAACCCATTTCAAAAAATGAAAATGGCGGGTGCTATCAGCAAATATTTATACAATCGTAACGTGATGATTTTGTTGCCTCTATGCTTTACGCACGTTGCCTTGGCTGCTAGTGACAACAACAAACAAGGCGATCCCGCTATAAAACTGGAACCTATGGTGATAATTGAGAAAAAGCCAATGGCCAATTCTCTAAATACAAAGGTGATAGAAGCTGATGCCATCGCAAATAAACGGGCCGCTATCAGCGACACGGCAAAATTGCTTGAAGACACTCCTGGGGTTAGTCTCTACAGCGGAGGCGGCGTGTCAAGTTTGCCTGTTATTCATGGTTTAAATGATGACCGCGTCAAGATTGATGTGAATGGCATGACGATTACTTCGGCATGCGCCAACCACATGAATCCTCCGCTGTCTTATATTGATCGCAGCAATATCGGTAAAATTACCATCCTGTCAGGTATTACGCCGGTTAGTATGGGCGGCGACAGTATCGGCGGTACTATTTCAGTACAATCAGCTGATCCGGTTTTTGCTGAACCCGGTAAGGATATTCTGATTGACGGGAGTGTTTCAGGGTTTTATCGGAGTAATCGTGATGCTTTTGGTGGCAGTATTGCCGCCGGTATCGCCAACAAAAATATACGCCTGGATTATACGGGTTCACATACCGAAAGCATGAATTACAAGGATGGTAATGGCGATATCGTAAAATCCAGTTCTTATGAAAATCAAAATCACGCGGCCGCGTTGTCTTTTAAGCATGATAATCATTTGGTTGTTATCAGAGGCGGACAGCAACATATCCCGTTTGAAAACTTTCCAAACGCACGTATGGATTTGACCAATAATGACACTATCTTTGGCAACATTATGCACAAAGGTACTTTTGATTGGGGTAATCTGGAAAGCCGATTTTTTTATGAAAGCACCCAGCATAGTATGAATATCGGGCAGGATAAGCAGGCATTTGCTTTTGCGCCACCCAATAATCTCATGCCGATGGACACCAGTGGCAGAAACTTAGGCTATAAAATCCAGGCTGAAATTCCGTTATCCACCCAAGACACCTTGCGAGTAGGTAATGAATATATTGGCAATACCATTAATGATTGGTGGTCATCCGTCCCCAACGTCCCAGGTGCGAACCCCCGCTTTATGATGGCACCCGAAACATTTACCAACATCAATAACGGTGCGCGTGACCGTATCGGCACCTTTGCTGAATGGGAGTCCAATTGGACGCCCCAATGGAAAACCATGCTGGGCTTGCGTTATGACCATACCAACACCAATACCGGCGATGTACAACCTTACAATCCTTTGTTACTGAATAACGCCGGTGTTGCCGGTGCGGGTGCAAATATCGCGGGTGCCGGTTTAAGCTTGGCAGCGGCCAATGCCTTTAATGCCCAGAATCATGAGCGCAATACCGATACTTTTGATGTAACCGCCATGCTGCAATTTACGCCTGACGACATGAGTCAATATGAGTTTGGCTATGCCCGTAAAAATCGCGCACCTAATCTCTATGAGCGTTACTTGTGGGGCAGACGACCCATGGACATGGGGATGAATGGCTGGTTTGGCGATGGTAACGGGTATGTAGGCAACATGAATCTGAAACCGGAAACTGCCCATACCGTTAGTTTTACCGCCGCTTTTGATGACCTTAATAAGGATCTCTGGCAAGTTAAAGCCACGCCTTACTTTACCTACGTTGAAAATTTTATTGACGCTGATCGCTGCTCACAGCAATTTAGTAATGATATGGCTTGTACCGCTGCCAATCAAACAGCAACCAATCAATATGTTTATTTACAATACGCCAACCACGATGCACGCTTGTGGGGTGTCGATGTTTCCGGAAGAGTTCAGTTGTATAGCGATAAAACCCTCGGTGATTTTTCTACCCACAGCATAATGAGTTATGTGCGTGGCGAACGTATGGATGGCGGCAATCTTTATCATATGATGCCGTTTAATACCAAACTCAGTCTGGATCATAAACGCAGTGGTTGGCAAAGCGCATTCGAGATGCAGTTTGTTGACAGTAAAAGCGACGTACAAGCCATCAGAAACGAAACCCAAACACCTTCCTACATTCTGCTGAATGCCAGAACCGGCTATGAGTGGACAAAGGTTCGACTGGATGTTGGCTTGGATAATGTCTTGGACAAACAGTATTACAATCCTTTGGGAGGCTCTTATCTGGGTGACCGTTTTGGCATGAATCCAACAGGCGCTGCCGCCACCACTGTTCCGTGGGGAAGAAACTTGGCAGGTATGGGACGTTCTGTTTATGTAGGCCTAAGCGTCAAATATTAATAACCCGAAGCCAGTCATTAATGGCACTTTATTGTCTTCATATTTAATCAGCAGAAGACAAGAAGTGCCGTTTATAATCCTAAAAAACGTATTTGAGCCACAGATAAACACGGATTTACTCAGATAAACAACGCGTTA
>CAIMDR010000683.1 GCA_903839795.1 uncultured Methylococcaceae bacterium
CAATTAAAGCGCGTAATTGCGGATGCTCAGGGATTTCACCTGCTTGATGATGATCCACATAAAACACAGACGCGCCTTGTTGCAAAGCTCTATCCAAAGCACTACGATTTTTGGCTAAAGAAATATCTAATACTGTAATCTGGTCGCCAGCTCGCGCTTGCACTTGTTGCAATAACTCAATATCACGTTTTACTCCAGTGATTAAAGTGGATTCCGCAGGACTACTCAAACGCAACTGCACTAAAGCACAAATACCATCAGCATCGCCATTAAATACATCAATTTGCATAGCTGGTCCTTGATTTTTTAGGTGATGATTTATTTTACGCGATGAATAGGGTTTATGAAAAACATCTTGCCTGTAAAAACGGTATTGCCTGTAGAATGCTACCCATAAAAACAACTATAAAAACTATTCTGTTATTGATGACAACTCAAACCCACTCTTCAAACTTACGTTTTTTTTCTGATTCCTTTAAACGTTTTTTGCCTAATTCCCAAGCTGTTTCGCTGGCCATTATTTTAATCGTCAGTTTTGTGCTGATTTATTCCTTGTCCGGTATATTGATGCCTGTTTTTGCCTCAATTGTGCTGGCTTATTTATTGGAAGGGTTGGTGGGTAAGTCTGAAAACTTGGGGATGCCGCGTTTGCCTGCGGTTTATCTGGTGTTTTCGGGTTTTATGGCTTGTTTGGGATTTTTACTGTTTTATTTAATGCCGCTGATTTCACAGCAAGCGGTCGAGCTGATTCAACACATTCCCGAGATTATTGGCCGTGCTCAAACCGGCATTATGCGCTTGCCGGAAATGTACCCAAAATTAATTTCAGAGAGCAAAATTCAACAGATGATATTTGCGGTTCAGCAAGAATTGTTAACCTATGGTCAAAACGTGTTGTCGCTTTCTGCGGCATCCGTGGTGGGTATCGTCAGTGCCTTGATTTATTTGTTTTTGGTGCCGATGATGGTGTTTTTCTTTTTAAAAGATAAAGCCTCGTTAATTTCCTGGTTTTTGCAGTTTATGCCCCAAAACAGAAACTTAACCGTGCGGGTCTGGGAAGAAGTCGATATACAGTTGGGTAATTATGTACGGGGAAAGTTTGCGGAAATATTTATTCTCTGGTTTGTCAGTTACGTAACCTTTGCCACCATGGACTTAAATTATGCCATGTTACTGGCGGTATTGATGGGCGTGCAGGTCATTATTCCTTATATAGGCGCAACGTTGGTTACTTTTCCGGTACTGGGTGTCGCTTATTTTCAGTGGGGTTTAAGTGGTGATGATTTTATGTACATTGTCGTCGCGTATTCCATTATTCAGGCCTTGGATGGTGTTGTCTTGGTTCCGGTATTATTTTCAGAAGCCGTCAATTTACATGCGGTCGCGATTATCGTCGCCATTTTATTTTTTGGTGGTTTGTGGGGTTTTTGGGGCGTATTTTTTGCCATTCCTTTGGCAACCGTTGTTAAAGCCGTTTTAACAGCCTGGCCTCGATTGGGTGATAAAGATATCTAAAGATTTAATTCACCACGAAGACACGAAGTTCACGAAGAAAAACCAAAGAAAAATCTTCGTGTCTTCGTGGTGAAATATCTTAAACAGAATTAACTTTACAAGCGGGCCAATAATTCCGCTTTTTTGGCACTGTACTCGGAATCCGTCAAAATGCCTTTATCTTTCAGATTGGCCAATTTT
The DNA here is from genome assembly GCA_903839795.1 of uncultured Methylococcaceae bacterium. Classification (GTDB taxonomy): domain Bacteria; phylum Pseudomonadota; class Gammaproteobacteria; order Methylococcales; family Methylomonadaceae; genus Methylobacter_C. The sequence continues at coordinate 1,696 of CAIMDR010000683.1, forward strand.
TCAAGTGCGCCGAAAATATCCGAGTCCTGAATGAGTTCTTGGGTATTAACAGGACTGGGTTGAACGTAGACAGGTTCTGGTTGGAATTGAATCGGTGCTTGATAGGGCACGTTGTCGATTGAAATAATGGGTAGCGTGCCAACATCAACCAGTCCGTATTGACTGGTAAAGGTAATCGATCCGCCTATCGATTGCTGTTGGGAAAAACCGCCAATCTGATGATCCAGGGTATCGTATAACGTTACTTGCCCATTAACATCAATAGCCAGTCTGTGAATAGTGGCAAAATAAGCATAACGCACGTTATTTTGAGAGCCGGTGCTGGTGGGGAATTGCAGTCCAACAGGCCACCAGTTACCTGAACTACCCGCCGGTGGCGGTACAAACAAGCTAACCGGACCAGTGGGGCTGGAGCTGTTTTGCTGCTGTCCGCCGCCAAAGTTACTTTGTTGTTGATTGCCTTGGCTTTGTGACTGAAAGCTGCCGGTTTGAATAAGATCCGGTTGATTGGCAATTAGATTCGCGAGCTCTTGACACAGTCCACTGACTGAGTTTTTTAAGCCATTATTGAACATATCGCCCAACATAATCATGCCGCCCCTCATCCATTGGCCGGAACCGCCAAACTCACGATGATTAAATTGGGCCATGGAACCGTTGCCGTTGATAACCGACAGCAACATGCTGAAGACGGCATCGGGACTAAAATTATAGCGTTGTGCAATGTTGTTGATTATTTGCTGGCCTTCCGGCGTGAGCTGTTTCATTGGAAATATCCGCTTGGTTAAGATGAGGGTAGGGGAGTACAAAGGATTAATCAGCAGCGGTAGCGCTTACAAAACAGATTGTTGACTAACTTTAATAAAGAGCAGTTTAAATCAAGCGCCTGTTAAAAGCACTTTAAATCTCAACTTATCCAAACGGTTAGCCGTTAAAGAATCGGTGCAGCCAAAGGATAAGTTCTTCTTATTTAGCACTCTTTCAGTGCAAGGGTTTCAGTTAAAACCAACTTGGTGCAATTAATACCGGCATAAGACCCTTTTTTAGCCCTTGTTGGCTATTTATACGGGTAAACTACCGGACAGACTTATTGTAAACCAAGCAGATAGTCGCTAAAAATAAGGCATTATTTACCGGATAAAAGACAAATCAATCAGTATCAAGCGGCAACGGTTGTTAATAACCTTAATGGCATAATATCTGCTTAATATCTTTCTTATCAAATTAATAGATCACTAAAAATAGACGCTTTGCAGCCCATGAAACCAAATGATTCACACGACAAACTTGATGCTTACTACCAACAGGTAAAGGGCATTATTCTTAACAGACAGGATTGGGTCAGTGGTTTGCTGCCTGCCAGTACCGCCGTTACTGTTCATGGCAATTACACCGATGCTTGGGTCAGGGATAATGTTTACAGTATTCTTGCGGCTTGGGGTTTGGCGCTGGCTTATCGACGCGTGGATGAACAACAGGGACGCACTTACGTTTTGGAGCAAAGTGTTGTCAAGTTGATGCGCGGCTTGTTAACGGCAATGATGCGGCAGGCACCGAAAGTTGAAAAATTTAAGCAATCCCAGAATCCGTTGGATGCCTTGCATGCCAAATACGACACCAAATCCGGCGGGATTGTGGTGCGGGATGATGAATGGGGGCATTTACAACTGGATGCGACCTCTTTATTTTTGTTGATGTTGGCGCAAATGACGGCCTCCGGTTTGCGTATTGTCTTTACCATTGATGAAGTCAATTTTGTGCAAAATCTGGTTCACTATATCAGCCGCACTTACCGTACCCCCGATTATGGTATCTGGGAGCGCGGCCATAAAATCAATCATGGTATTGCCGAGTTAAATGCCAGTTCCATTGGTATGGCTAAAGCAGCGCTGGAAGCGTTGTCCGGCTTTAATTTGTTTGGCAAAGACGGCGGGCAAGCCTCTGTTGTTCATGTCATTAGTGACGATATTGCCCGAACCCGCATTACCCTGGAGTCGCTGTTACCCAGAGAATCCATTTCTAAAGAAGTGGATTCGGCGGTTTTGAGTATCACCGGATTTCCGGCTTTTGCGGTTGACAATCAGGCCATCCGCGCAAAAACAGAAGCACTGGTTTGCGAAAAACTGGAAGGCCGTTATGGTTGTAAACGCTTTTTGTTGGATGGTCATCAAACCGTGATAGAAGACAGCCAGCGTCTCTATTACGACCCGCATGAACTTAAACAATTTATGGCTATTGAATGTGAATGGCCGTTGTTTTTTACGTATTTATTGCTTAATAATTTATGCGCCGGGAATGACGAGGCGGCTTTGCTTTATCGTCAGAAACTGGAGGCGTTACTGGTTGAGCAAAATGGACAGTATTTATTACCCGAACTGTACGTGGTGCCGCTGGATTTGATTGCCGCAGAAAAAGCCGATCCACACAGTCAGGAGCGGGTTCCCAACGAAAATATACCGTTGGTTTGGGCGCAAAGTCTGTTTATGTTGGGTTGTCTTATTCAGGATGGTTTGCTCAGTTGTGACGATATCGATCCTTTGGGTCGACACAAAGTCGTTAAGAAAAATCAGGATTGCAAGCTGCAAATACAGTTATTGGCACAGGATGAAAGTGTACAGAACCATTTAATGGCTTACGGGATTGCCACGCAAACCCTTGCTGAAATAGCGCCTATTCAGATAAGGGAAGCCAGTGAACTGGCCGAGGCTTATACCCATGTCGGCAGAAATGACCGTATTGGCTTAAGCGGACGGCCACTGAGGCAGTTGCGGACCTTGGCAACTTCCAAAATGTATAATTTGGCAGGCGAGCCATTGCTTTTTTTACCACAATGTCTCAGTCAAAAAGGTTTTTATCTGGCGCTGGATAACCGCTTGCTTATCCAGCGGTTGCGTCTGGAATTGTCCTATATTTATAAGCATTGGGACAGACAGGGTAATCCTTTGCTGGTGATGACAATAAAACAAAATATGTTGGACAGTCATCATTGCAACGAGCTGATTGAATTTATCAAGGAACTGCAACAAGGTTTATCGCAAGGTATTGTTTTACAACTTGGGACGTTGCTTGATTTTGCAGAAACGGCCAGTCATGAAAAAATTAACTATTTGCATGATTTTCAATTCTCCAAAGCCTCTTGGGAAGAAAGTATTCGACCCTTTTTTGAGGCATTACCTTTAAATACCGCACCATCAGCAC
>CAIMDR010000684.1 GCA_903839795.1 uncultured Methylococcaceae bacterium
CTCTGGATACCTTGCTCAAGTCCTCCATCGCGCTGGTTTCCAGCACTTCCAGTTCTAAATTTCCCGGATTAACCGTCGGATGAGCGGTAAGTAAGGTACGTAAACTATCTACAAATCCTGTGTGCTGTAACTGGCGTGCATTGATATTAATGCTCACCGGGATAGTAAGTCCTGCGGCAGTCCAGTGCTCCATCTGTGCCAGAACCGTATCGATAACCCACTCGCCAAGCTCTATCGCCAAGGGATTATCTTCAATCATTGGCATAAAAGTATTCGGTGGCAGCAGGCCATTGGTTGGGTGTTGCCAGCGAATTAAGGCCTCAGCACCAATAATTGCCGCTGTCTGCATATTAACTTTGGGTTGATAATACAGCACAAATTCATGAGCAGCCAGCGCCTGGCGTATACGTTCCAGACTTTCATGGTAACCACTGATATAGCTATCGTGAATAACATCGAAAAAATGGTAATTATTCTTGCCTGCCAACTTGGCCTGATACATTGCAAGATCAGCTTGGTGTAGCAGTTTATCGATATTGATATCGTCTGTCGGTGCATGAAAAGTGACTCCCAAACTGGCTGAAATCTGGAGATTTGTCTGGTTAAAAGTTACCGGTTGGGAGACGCCCATCAGTATGCGGTCGAGTATCGGTCTGCTGGCTTTAACAGTACCAATGGCGAGCAGTATGGCGACAAACTCATCGCCGCCGATTCGAGCCAACGTATCGCCATCACGTAGTGCCTGTTTCATGTGCTGTGCTACCGATATTAATACTTGATCACCCGCTTCATGTCCATAATTGTCATTAACCGACTTAAATCCATCCAGGTCAATATAGATGACCGCTAACGGTTCGCCTCGTCTTCGGGTTTGCGTCATGGCTTGGTTTAGACGATCTGCAAATAATATGCGATTGGGCAGACTGGTCAGCGCATCGTAATGGGCGATATGCTCCAGTTCATTTTCATGCTCCTTAATCATGGTGATATCAGATAACAACGAGACATATTTTCGGGGGGATGTTTGATTATCATCGGTAACGGTATTAATAGTTTGTATCACGGCATAGACTTCACCGTTCTTGTGCCGGTTCCACACTTCGCCATACCAATGGCCTTTAGTATTAAGGTTGTACCACAGATTATCGTAGAAATTATTATCCTGAAGGCCGGCGTTTAAAATACGCATATTTTCACCTAAAATATCGTCATGCTCATAGCCGGTAATACGGCTAAAGGCATTATTAACATTCAGGATAGTACCTTCAGAAGAGAGAATCATAATGCCTTCAAGTGTACTGGTAAAAACACTGGCGGCCAGTTTAAGCTTTTCCTCCAGTTCTTTTTTTTCAGTGATATCCCTGTTTACTTCAAGTAAGCCAATAATTTTATTGTCAATTGATCGTAATGGCACTTTAACGGAATCAAAAATACGCGATGTTCCATCAATATTATAAATATTACTAGTGTTATGCATGGTTTTACCGGACAGCACGGACTGATCCCCACGCTTATCATTTTGCTTAAAGCGAGCTACGCCATTTTCATGATCGGCTTTACCATACAGATCAGTCGTTTTTTTACCCATGGCCTGTGCAAAAGCATCATTGCAAAGAATGGTATTTAAATTAGTATCTTTGGCTACAATATAATCGGTCGATGAATTAATTATATTTTCCAGCAGTATAGATTTCTCCTGAAGTTTTTTTTCGGTAGCTAACCTGCGCATTTCGCTGCGATAACCTTCAAGTACCTGAGCACAAGCCGCAATGACCGGAGCCAATTTTTCGACCAGATCGTCATCGTAACCGCTTGGGCGATTAGCCAATCCCAGGCAGCCAATAATTTCTTCTTCACAAAGAATGGGTAAGCCCAGAAAAGAATCCAGAGCGGGATGACCGGAAGGCATTCGTCCACAACTACGACTATCATGGGTCGGATCATTGGCGATAACAGGGGCATTAGTAATAATAGCCGCAAAATAGAGGGCATCGGTCGCATAAAATTTTAATCCGCTTGAGTAGTTATCCTCCCAAAAACGCCGACTGGCATCATCCCAAGCAATATTGGTCATCGCCAATGCCTGGAGGTATTGGGTACCGGTTTCATCATATTTCAATTCTTGAATAAAACCAAACTGACTATCAGTCAAATTAAGAATATCCGTTAATAAGCGGGTGAATACCTCATCAGCAGGTTTCGATTTGATATAAAGTGATTGTAATCGATTAACGCAGGACAATATGGTCATACAGGCTTCTCTGGATAAGTTTCTAAAGATATCGGTTTTATGCTTCCCTCGTTACGATGCTACGCTTCTTTTTGAAAGCCTGTCAATAAAATTAATAAAGCGTTAACGGGGTATAATATAAAAAATTACATAATCAGATCAATAATATACAATCTTCTCTATTCTCTATTTTTGATTATTAATTTAAACCGGGACAGATAAATAAAGATGGGCTATTGATTCCGGGAACGCTGAGCCCCAGCTCGGCGTAGTCACCAACAATCAGTAATCGGCTTGACTATCCTTGCCGAGCCGGGGCTCGGCGCTCCCGGAAAGTTATCTTGTTCGACTGCCACAAAAAGCAGGACGATATTACAAATACCAGCCCATCAAAGGATGTTATCTGTGTTCTATTTTTTAATGGTTGAGCAGTTATAAATCAATAAATACTTAAACAGCCAGAATCTTACGAAACGTCAAGTTGATTCGTGGTGTTTTAAATTTTTTGGTTTTAGGTATCGAATGCATCCAGTGATGCTGAAGAGTGCCCGCCATGATTAACAAGTCGCCATGACCGAGAGTAATATCCACGGTATCTTTACTTTTTTTATGGTGCAGTTTAAACAAGCGTTCTTCGCCCAGACTTAACGAGGCTATTAGCGGATTGTGTCCCAGCTCTTTTTCATTATCGGCATGACACCCCATTGAGTCTTGACCGTTACGGTATAAATTGGCCAATACGCTGTTAAAAGTACATTGGCATGGCTGCCCTACTTTTTCCCTGATTGACTGAAGTGCTGCATTCCAAGGTTTGGGTTGATGCTTAACTCCCGAATACTGGTAATAAGCCTCGGGATCGCCATACCAGCACATTAAGCGGGGGACTTTAACCCATTTTCCAAAAATAAAAATAGTCTCTTCCTGCCAGTCCAAGCCCGTTTCGAGTGTTGAAAACAGCAGATCAGACTCTGGCAACCGGTAAAACTGTTTAATCAGGTAAAGCTCACCATCAGAAGGGGCAAGGTTTTCCTCACAAAGGTTAAGTGTGCTTTGTCTGCCTTGGTAGGCAAAAGAACCCATGGTCATACTGGATTTTGTATAGAATTGAAAATTAAGCAACGTCTCAAGATAACAGCTTCTTCGCGGCGTAGGTGGATTTTGACTAATGATAGCAGCAACTTACTCAGAGTCTCTTTATTTTTTAAATTCCCGCTGTTTTGAAAGTCGAATTTGCTAGCCTGATAAAATATTTACTTGATAACAGCCCATTCATTCCAAGTAATCCCCGTTAATAAATAGACCTTGAAAAATATCTATATCACTCTCGTAGCCACAAGATGTAGTATATGCAAACACGCTAAAAATCCTATCATGTGGGTGACATTTCGCGAAATCAGATCATCCGTGGGTAACCGATGAGCAATGACAACATCCAGTGGTTACGCGGGTATGGTGCCCCCTTCCTAAACCATTTAGTTGAAAAACTGTAGAAGCGTGCCACAAAAAAACCAACGTTTTACGAAAGTATTATCATGGCAAATAACGCCAACCTATTTGACTATTTTTTGCCCTTATTAAATTTCTCCAGATATTTATTCAATGAGAGACAATTATGCGATATGAATCAAATAATGCCCATTACAACGAAATTTTCTCGCGTAATATTGGGATAATAACCGAAGAAGACCAACAACGATTACGTAACAGTTGTATCGGCATTGCCGGCGTCGGGGGTGTCGGCGGTGTCCAATTGATCACCTTGGCACGCACCGGTATCGGTGCTTTTCATATTGCTGACCCAAGTTGCTTTGAAGCTTCTGACCGCAATCGGCAATATGGTGCATTGGAGTCTACACTTGGCAAGAACAAAGCCGATGTCATGTCGGCATGGGTCAATGATATAAACCCGGAATGCCTGATAACTACCTTTAACACAGGCGTTAATGCCGAAAATATCACGACCTTCATTGAAGGTTGCGATGTGATAGTGGATGCTATCGAATTTTTTACTATAGAAGAAAAAATTCGTCTCTATGCTAGCGCACGGAAACTTAATAAGTACGTATTCACTTCGCCAATAATTGGTATGGGCGCTTCATTGTTGGTCTTTGCACCTGATGGCATGACCTTTGAAGAGTACATGGAATATAACCCCAAAACGAATCAGTTTAATGCCGCAAAATTCTGCCCAATCTTTCCTGAATATGTTGATCTGAGTGTCTACCAACAGGCAATAGCAGGTCTTAGACCTATCCCGTCCAACCCTGCTGCAGCGATGCTTTCCGGGTCGTTAATTGCCACAGAATTGTTACTCTTACTGACGGAGAGACGTATGCCTGTAGTGGCTCCGCAATTGATTCAGGCCGATATGTACCGTCGTAGTTTTGATATTATCAATGATCAATGGTCAGACTTCTGGAGTGAGTTCTCAAAAGAGGTCTACGACTACATTGCACTTTTACCTGATAATAACCGTATGCTTGATCGTGTAGCGGAGTTATCCCTGCCAGGCATAAAGGTACTGGACGCCGGGTGTGGTACTGGTAACCTTACCCTCAGACTTGCAAATCAACAACGACAGGTTACCGCAATTGATTTTAGCGAAGGCATGGTAAAAACCGCGAGCGCCAAAACCCGGCAATTCGATAACGTAACAGTCACGGTTGGAAACGTTACCCATCTGGACTTCCCCGATGAGAGTTTTGATGCCGTCACCAGCGTTAACGTATTATTTAATATTGAACATCCGGAACAGGCAATCCGAGAGATGTGTCGGGTTCTAAAGCCGAATGGCAAACTTGTGATAGCCAGCCTGTTGAAAGATCGTGTATTATCCGCAGAACATCGCCAACGTGTGCTCGACGATTGTATTGCCCACAATTTAAACCAAGACAAGATGAATAAAGTATTGCAATTCCAACTTCGCTTGCTCACCGGAGGCGGCTATAAATATATGCCGACAGAAGACGACATTCAGGAATTGCTAATTGCCAATGGTGTTAAAATATTGGTCATGGAAGAGGCTTATTACAAAATGAACTTCTTGATTCAAGCGGAAAAATGCTAGGTCATTTCAATGCAGACGATAAAAGAATTATCCTGAAACAAACAAGCAGCGTCCTATCGTCTCGATACCGGTTTATTCTGGTTGTTGTAAATTTAAGAATTTTAGATTGCATAATGTGCAAAACAATATCTTCAAGATCCCGAAACCCTTCATGAAATCCAATGTAGAAAACTGTTAATACTAACGGCATTCCAGATTAATTAGGAGACAAACACTTGGCTAATACTATAGATGTTTTTAATCAATATTTTGAGATGGTGTCCGCGACGACAGACGAACTTAAAAATGAAGTGTATAAACTGCGTTATCAAGTGTATTGCATTGAAACCAAGTTTGAAGACCCTGAACACTATCCTGATGGGCTGGAATTTGACGAATTTGACCAACAATCGATTCATTACCTGATACGTCACCGGAGTTCTGGCGATTTTGCCGCGACCACCCGCCTTATCCTTCCTGATGCTAATAACCCGGAAAAATTATTTCCAGCTGAGCTCTATTGTCAGATTGATAATGTTGCCGTAATGGGGACTATTAATCGAAAGCACTTGGCAGAAATATCACGGTTTTGTGTATCGAAAGCGTTTAAAAAAAGAAAAAATGAAGCGCATACCTTAGTGGGCATCGATCCTAATTGGCAGTCGAATCATTTTACACTAGACGAGCGGCGGACTTTTCCACATATTAGCCTTGCTTTAATGGTTTGTGCCATTAGAGCAAGCTATGAAAACAATATTTACTATACCTATGCCGCTATGGAGTCGGCGTTGTTACGTTTTTTATCAACATTGGGCATCCATTTTATAAAAATTGGTCCACTGGGGAATTATCATGGAGAACGCTGGCCTGCTATGATTAAAGCAACGGATATGAATGATAACATAGCTGAAAAAAAACCGGATATATGGGATTTACTCACCAATAAAGGCTGTTATTGGCCAAGCGTCAAAAATCAGGTCAATCCGTAAGGCGCGTGTTCTTAGAGGGATTACAAAGACCAGTAAGGTAACTCGCCCAATGTCATTAAGTTAAGCCGTTCGCTGAGCGGAGTCGAAGCGATTTTGCCGGCTTCGGCTTCGCTCAGTCAACGGTTTATCTTGCAAGGAGTCGTCAAAAGTTAACCGATGCTTCAAGATAAAAACTTCTTCCCGGCATAGGAAGCGTTGATGGTACTTGTAGGGCAGTCGGTTCATAATATTTTGTATCGAATGCATTGCGTAAGGAAGCAGCGAGATTGAGATGTTTGAACAGTTTTTTACCCCGTAACGTTAAGTCGACCGTTTCATAATTTCTCAATTTCATGTTATCACCTAATAAATTGTTCAAAGCCGGATTAGCGCTTGATAACATGGTTCTCCCGCCTATCCAGTTAAGCTGGGGCTGTAATTGCCACTGAGGCAAAAACTGCCAGTCGAGTGCCACAAAAACATGGTGCTCCGGCACCCCTGTAACACTGCTATTGGTTGCCTCGTTGATTGAATGTTGCCACGCATAATTGCCTTTTACACTCCATTGTTCACTGATTTGCCAGTTAGATTCAAATTCTGTTCCATAGCCGTTTTGATTGCCACTATTCTGAAAGGTACTTGATGTTTTATTTGGGTCAGGCATTGCCGATATAAGATCATTTATTCGGTAATAAAACACATTGACAGCTGTGCTTAGTGATGAAATTGGCCGGTAACTAAAAGCCCACTCATAGGTATTAATGGTTTCGGGCTGTAAACTTTTATTACCCAGTAATACCGGATTATTCTGGTTAAACTGTTCAGCAAAATTGGGCGCTCTAAATGCCTTTCCATACAAAAGCTTGCTGGTGAGTTGTTCATTAATGTCCCAAACCAAGGCAAGACGCGGATTGAAGGTTCCGCCAAAATCGGAATAATGGTCATAACGCACACCGGCAGTGAGCTGCCAATCATGAGCGATTTGCCATTCATCCTGGGCTACCCAAGACGCGATTGTCCGGTGGACACTTGGTAAATAAGCAAAAGATGTACCCGTAACGTCTGTTAATGCGCCATCAACGACAGGAGGCAACGGCACACCGTAGCCAAAATTTCTACTATCACTGGTCGTAATTCCTTCATAGCGAAAACCGGTGCTAAAGCGCATGATATGCTTGTCCAGTCCCTTATAGATTGAACTCAATTCAATTGAAGGAATTTTCTCCATTCGCCCTAAATTATCATTGAATCCTACCGGGAAATGAGTAGTTGGGACGGAGCTTTGAATCAAATTCCCATCAGAATCAGTGGGCAAGAAAGCGTTATTTGGAAAAAGGTGTGCTTGCACCTGAAAATTAGCCTGCAAATAACTGGCATGAGCCAGTAGTTCCCAGTTAGTTAGCCAGTCTTCCGTGGAAAACCGCACATCGCCTAAATATTGATCGGGGTGACCACTACCCGTTGGGTCCAACGCTCCAGCAACGCCCGCAGGTATGCCGCCGCTAGCACTATATGCCCAGAACCCCATATCACAATGCTTGCGCTGTAGATTAAGATGTCCGTTAAAAACGTCATGGTTTGTATTCATCGGTCCTGGCGCCAGAGAGGCATGGGTTCCAAGCACACTATCATTGAGAGTTTGAGCATCAGCATTAACAATACGCCCACCATCGCCATCAGTATGCTGATATTGCAGACTGGTCGCAACATCCCAGCCAGCCCACTGAACGCCATATTGTCCCCATCCACTTTGAGTGCCGTGATCACCCGCCCGAACCCCCAAGACTTTACCATTAATATCATTGGCTTTTTTGGTAATGATATTAATAACGCCGGCAAACGCATCCGCGCCATACAAGGCCGAGCCTGGCCCTCTGATAACCTCCACTTGCTGGATAGCCTCGATAGGTAACTCCGTACCGGTCGGTAATGTGCCATTGAAAGGCGTAGTAATACGGGTACCGTTTAATAGTATCAAAACTTGAGAGTTTTGCGCATTACGGATACCTCGTATACTGTAACTATAGTCAGAGGTATTAGGTACAAGCGTAGCATGAACCCCGGGCACAGCTTCCAAAACCTCGTGCAGTTGGGTTGCGCCCATTGATTTAATTTGCTCAGCGGTTATGACACTGGTCACTGCTGCAGACTGAAAAACCGGTTTTGACGTTCCTGTGGCAATAGTAACAGGCGTCTCGGCTAGTTCAGCCGGTGACATGGCAAAATAATCCTCCACCTTATTTTGAGCATAGGAGATACCTGAACTAAAACAGCCTATAACTACTAACCCGTTTACCGTTATAGCAAATTTTTCGTTCATTTTAATGCCGGTATAAAGGGTTTTATTAGTGTAAGGTCATACAAGGGTACTGGCTTACTAATGCCATATCCTTGTGCATAATCTACACCCAACTCACGTAGCAAGTTGAAGATTTCTTCATTTTCAACAAATTCAGCAATCGTCTTTTTAGCCATAATATGTCCGACTTCGTTAATCGCTCTGACCATGGCAAGATCAACTTCATCATCTACAATATCCTTAACAAAAAAACCGTCAACTTTAAGATAATCTACTTGCAGGTTTTTTAAATACGCAAAAGAAGACAATCCGCTGCCAAAATCATCCAAGGAGAATAAAGAACCACGCTCCCTTAAATAATTAATAAATTTAGTTGCCGCTGACAAGTTGGCAATAGCTGCCGTTTCCGTTATCTCAAAACAGATTTTATGTGTTGGAATGGCCCACAAACTAAATTGTTCTGTAATAAATTTCAGCATGGATGCTTCCGACAAAGAGACACCTGACAAATTAACGGAACAAACAGACAAGTTATCCAGAAAATCCGGTTTATTGGCAAGCCACTCGAATAGATGGCTGATGACCCATCGATCCAGTGCAGAGGCCAGGTTATAGCGTTCCGCAGATGGTAAAAATGCGCCAGGCGGGATAATAAGGTCATTGTCATCCAGATAACGCACCAGGGTTTCAAAATGCAACTTTTCATGATTACCGGAGATTGGAACTATCGGTTGCCCGAAAAGACAAAAACGATTTTGTTCCAAGCCTCGTTGTATTTTTGACACCCATTGCATTTCTCCTTGCCTTAGCGCCAGGTCTTCATCATCAGGCAAATACACATGTACTCGATTTCGACCCTGATCTTTTGCTGCATAACAAGCAGCATCAGCCTCTTTAAGCAGATCTACGGCACTACCGCTTTTAGCATTGACAGATGAAACACCGATACTCACGCCAATATTAAAACGCCTGTCTTCCCAGCCAAAATGAAAGCCGCTGATTATATCCCGCAATTTTTCGCAAGCTTTAAACGCCTCACCCAACGAGCACTTATACATCAATACACCAAACTCGTCACCGCCCAAACGAGCCACAAAATCATGCTTTCGTAAATTTTTTCTTAACAAATCACCCAATTGTCTAAGCAATTCATCCCCGGCAAGATGCCCACACGTATCGTTAATCACTTTAAATTGATCAAGATCCATATAACATAAAGCATGCTCAGAGTTATCCGTACGAACCAACACCACCAATTGATTGATATGCCTATCAAATTCACTGCGATTTGCAAGCCCCGTCAAAGTATCATGACTGGCTTGAAAAACAATTTGCTCAGTCAAATCGTGCGCCTCTGTAACATCTTCACAAACCAGCAATAAAGTGCTTTGCTGATTTTCATTTTCAACTAATTTAGCGGCGGCCCTAACCCAAATACTCCGTTCATCATGACAAACCAACGTAAATCCCTCTTTATGAACAGACAAGGGATTCACCAAACAATGCTTAACCAAATCCTGCATTACTGGTAAATCATTGGCTTGTATGAAATGAAAAACCGAGCGACCCTGTAATTCTTCAATAGCAAAACCCAACTGTATCGCGCCGGTACGATTAACCGATAAGATAACCCCACCTTCGGAGAGATTAAATATCATGGTAGGGTTATCATCAAAAAGAGCCCGATAACGGTCTTTTGCTCGCATTAAAGACCAATTTTGGGTCTCCACTGTACCAATCAGCCCATTGAAGGCATCAACCAGCACACCCAACTCATCATTATTGACTTTAACAGCTCGCAATGAATAATCTTTCGTGTCAATGATAGCCTTAACAATATTCACCAGTTTTTTAACGGGTGAGGTAATAAGACTTAAGAGAGGTTTTGTTAAAAAGAAGGTCATTGTTGTTACTGCTAAGAACACTAAAAACAACAATCCAATAAATTGTATTTTGCGCCAGACCAACTGAGTCAAATCAGCATGAATATAAACACTACCCAGTCTGTCTGTATCAACTTCAATTGGCTGGACTACATATAAATTAACTGATTCAAAGCGGGTTTTTGAATCTCCAATAGTTTGAGGGCAGGAAACTTTTTCTTGGCTATTTTTGGATAATTCAGCAAAAACAGTACCCTGTGCATCATAAAGACAGGCCGCTTGCACTTCCGGTAGCGTATTAAGCACGCCAAGATTTTCCTTGGCTAAATCCAGATCCTGAAACGCCAATGCAGCAGTACTACGATTACCAATAATTGTTGCCAGCGCAGACAAATCATCGCGGGTATTTTTCTGAAACTCTGAAATTTCAAGCACTATCAAAAACAAGCCGGCAAATAATAACGATAAAACACTGGATAAAATTAAAGTCAGCAATAGCTTGCGCTTTATTGACAGGTTACCAACGAATTTAATCATTGTTAATCCCCTTGACGACATCAGCGACTTCAAGTAATTTTGCACTGATTTTCAAGCCGCTCTGAGTTATCGTTTTTAGATTAATTTGTAATTTTATTTTGCCTTGTTTGTTGACGAAACCAATCATTCCACCTTCATATATAAACTCCCCACTTTCACCCACGAGTAATGTGTCATCAAAAGACCGGACAGCCAGCTTATCTTTAATGGAGGGACTTACAAAGAGGATATGGCAGTGTGGTTCTTCATCCATTTTTTTTAGACTATCAAATCTGAATACTTTGATAGGTCGCCCCATGACTGAAAGCTTTTCTATGGGATCAATTAATTCACCAAAGGGATCGTCACCCGCAATACAAAGATTAAAGGTTTCAGCATTATCTGCCGACCAGTTAATAAATTTAGTAAAGTTATACAAATAACCCGCCTTAATCTTATATTCGGCAGAGGAATCATCTGCGCAAAGCAACTGCGGAAATAATAAACTACCCAACATCCATAACACGCTGATGAGTTTCATTTCTTCATTTTACGTAACTTGTAATAAAGAATGTAATAGAGCAATGCTGCCCCCTTGTGTATTTTTATTATTGATTAGTCGTAACGACTCAGTCGTTAAAAAATAGAACACTGATGAGACGGATTTTACTGATAGACACGGATAAAGATATTTTTTATATCATAAAAATAATGCCTATAAAACGTAAGGTGTTTTTAAGACTAAAAAGAAAGTAGTTGTTCAAGCCCCCTCGCTATGCTCTCCCCCTTTGAAAAAGAGGGAGAGCATAGCGAGGGGGCAGAGGAGGATTTATCTAATAAAATCTCCCCTAACCCCTCTTTTTCAAAGAGGGGAATGAATAATTACAAAAGAAAAAATCCGTTAAAACCCGTCGAATCTGTGTCATCCGTGTTCTATGATCAAAGTCGAAATATGCTGAGTAGTTACGATGAGTCCTTGTTTATTGTATAACGGCTAAACCAACACTGACAAAAACTTTTTCAAAACTTTTATCATATAACCATGATCCAATACGCCTGCACTTTCCCTGATACTGTGCATGGCCCAAAGTGGATTGCCGACATCAACCGAACGAATCCCCAATCTGGCTGAGGTTATCGGCCCAATGGTGCTGCCGCAAGCCAAATCAGTACGATGTGAATATTTTTGATAAGGTACGCCCGCCTGCTCACACCAGTCAACAAACAAGGCCTGTGAAATACTTTCTGTACTGTAGCGATGATTGGCGTTAACTTTGATTACAGGCCCTTTGTTCACTGACACTTTATGTTCCGGATCGTAAGCTAACGGAAAATTGGGTTGATAGGCATGCGCCATGTCAGCACTAATCATAAAGCTTTTCGCCAGGGCTCTGGCAAAATCGTCTTTATTTTTTTCAGTCGCTAAAGCAATACGTTGCAACACATCACCCAAAAAGCTGCCATCTGCGCCTTTATTGCTTTCACTGCCAATTTCTTCATGATCGAAAAAGGCACAAACCAAGGTATGATCATTTTCCAACACGGCATCATCCAGCAAAGCCTGTAACGCGGCGTGACAAGAGGCTAAATTATCGAGCTGACTATCCGCATAAAACTCGTTTTCCGCTCCCCAAAAAGAACCTTTTTGGGTATCATACACAGCCATGTCCCAAGATAAAATACGTTCTGCTTCACACGCGGCTTGCTGCTGGAGTAGTTGTGAAAAATAAGCTTGCGGCAAACATTCTTCAGCCAATACCGATAAAATCAAGGGTAATTCATTTTGCTTATGGAGTTTTAGGCCATCTTCATTAACGGCTCTATTCATGTGAATAGCCAGATTGGGTAAGCGTAATAAAGGCCGGTCAAAGTTAACTAACCGACTAATAATGGAATTTTTATCGTCTTTATAACTGATCCTTCCGGCCAGGCTCAAATCCCGATCGGTAAAGGTTGCCAAAATGGGCCCGCCATAAATCTCTACGCCGAGTCTTAGCAAACCATCCGAACCCGTACCGGCATTGGGTTTTATTCTTAGGCCGGGGGAATCGGTATGTGCTCCGATGATTTTAAAGCCCGTTTCAACTAACGGTTTTTGCCCCTGCACAAAAATAACGATAGAGGAATCATCACGAATCACATAATAACGCCCACCCGACTGCAAGTCCCATTGGGCTGTTTCATCCAGTTTTACAAACTGAAAAGCAGCCAACCGCCTTTCAACACTGTTAACTGCATGCCATGGACTGGGGCTGGCATCAATAAAATCCAGCAAATTTTGAACCTGTTGCCGGGCGCTCATGATTTTTCTTTTAAATCCAGTGCCGCAGAGTTAATGCAATACCGCAGACCGGTGGGCTGCGGGCCATCTTCAAACACATGACCCAAATGTGCATTACAAACGCGACAGGTCACTTCAACCCGACGCAACCCATGACTGGTATCAACCTGTTCAGTGACACTGCCTTCCGGTAAATCAGCCCAGAAACTGGGCCAACCTGAACCGGAATCATACTTGGTATCAGAATCAAATAAAGGCGTACCGCAACAAATACAATGATAAATACCCGTCTTTTTGCAATCAGTATATTTGCCGGTAAAAGGGGCTTCAGTGCCTTTTAAGCGGCAAATACTAAATTGTTCCGGTGTTAATTTATCCTGCCATTGTTCATCATTTGTGTGTGTTTTTTCTGTCATAAATATTTATTTCCCTATTATTCAATAGTAGTTATTGTGCTCAATGGTTATGACATTGCCTAAAATTAAAGTCATCTCTATTTCGGCCATCATTTAATCTCAATAGTGATTATAGCGCATGTTATAAAAACCGAGACACATAACAGGGTGTGATGGGTAAAAAGATGTAACTTAACAGGTTGGATGTTTCGCCCCCTGTTACTCATAAAGTCTACACTACAAACCAGACAATCCCACCCAAGACAAATAAGGAAATAGTCAGCACAAGCTGAAATTGACTATCAATCGTATCGATATGTTCGATAACGACCGATTTCCGGGTTTCGGACGCGCGTATAAGTCGATTGGAGCCCCAGAGAAAAAGTACAAATAAAATCAAAATAATGAAATAACAAATATTATAAATCATGTCCATATAGGTTATATAACCGACATTCCGCACCCCCTATTTACAATATTGTATTATTTTTATTGCTATATTTTTCAACAAGTTAATGTTTTTCTCTATTTTATGCTTACTGCTGTGTTTTCATATTTCAGCTTAATATTGACTGAGAATAGATGATAAA
>CAIMDR010000685.1 GCA_903839795.1 uncultured Methylococcaceae bacterium
CAATAGTTAAAATATTATATAGATTTTCAGATAAATAATTTCGATCTTAACGGATACCATCCCTTTAAGGGATGTTATCCGTATGGTCTGCAAACTTCATGTAAGGGAAATTTAATTTCTGAAAGACTATAGATGAGTCCAGTATTGTTGCTTAATAAACCGACTAAGTATCGCATTTTGTATCTACGACCTGTTTAAAATCTATTTAAAAAACAAGTCATTTAAAGTATCCGGTTTTCCCTTAAAAAAGGAAAACCGGATAGCTACAGTCAATTAATCCTTATTTGCAGGTTTTGGGCGCATTTGCCACAGCTTTTTCGGCAAAACCAGTCTGTGTGCCTTTGGTAATTTCCACACGGACATTACAAGGGACAACAGATGGTTTTTCGATTTTTGCTGTCCACTGGCCATTGTCTTCTGACTGGGTAGTCCGAAGATTTGCTTTAGTATTGGCATTTAGTATTTTTACTGAAGCGCCTCTTACACCGCCTGATCCACTGACTAACAACTTCTTGTCGCTGTTATTCCACCTAGCCGAATTAATGACTACCTTAATTGGAGTTGATACGGCTTTTTGTATAGTGACAGTGACTGATGCAGTTGCAGTATTACCATGCCCATCAGAGATGGTATAGGTAAAATTGTCACTGCCGCTATATAGACTTTCAGATAAATAATTTCCAAGTGCTGTGCAGAACAGCACTACTTTTCTGGTTTGTAGTGTTGAAAAATGAAAATTTAATTTCTGAAAATCTATAGCCTAATGTTGGAGTATAAACCAAGGTTAAGCTATTTTTGGTTACGATGCCATGTCCAGGCGGAGTAAATCCTGTGATGCTTAAGGGATCATTCTCAGGATCAGTGTCATTGGCAAGTACCGCTATGTTGACGGGAACATTTTCTGGCGTAGTTGCAGTATCAGGGTTTGCGACCGGTGGTCTATTCACTACAGAGAGTGTAACTGTTGCTTTTGCAGTGCCGCCATGCCCGTCAGAGATGGTATAGGTGAAGCTGTCACTGCCGCTATAGCCTGTAGTTGGATTATAGGTCAAGCTTGAGCCATTTTTGGTTACGATGCCATGTCCAGGCTGGGTAAATACTATGATTCTTAATGTATCACCATCAGGATCAGTGTCATTTGCAAGCACCGCTATGTCAACGGGAACATTTTCTGGCGTAGTTGCAGTATCAGGATTTGCGACCGGTTGTTTATTGGTGGCCGCTGGTTTGCCACTGCAATTTGACGGTGCATAAGCCACATCACGTTCACCGGAACGCCCGTTAATTTCGACACGAACGCGGCACGGTGCCATTGCCAGTTTCTCCAAGTTAAATGACCATCCTGACTTAGTGCTTTTAGCCGTACTCTCAACAGTACCGGTGAGCGAATCTGTCAATTTAACCGTATCGCCTGCCGTTGTCCAAGGACCATTGACAGAAAGCTTACGATCATCTTGTTGCCAAGAAGCTGACGTGATCTCAATTTTGTTCAGCAACTGCGCGACACATTCTCCGCCATTGCAGTGCGGATCCTCGCTATCGGTCTTGCCGTTGCAATCATTGTCGATTTTATCGCTACATATTTCTATCGCTCCTGGGTTGATCGCGGGTGATAGAGGGTTTATTTTCGGATCTTCATCAACGCAATCTTTCGGACCACAGAAACCGCCTTCAGCATTGAAATTATCCTTGTCTTTGTCAGTACAGGATGATGTTGGTGGTGGTGGTGGAACGACTGCCGGAAGGACTGTAACACCAATACTCGCAAGTGTTGAAGATAAGCCGTTATCGGTGACTACCAAAGTAACAGCGGCAGTCCCGGTTGAACGGAATGTCACTTGTGGCTTTTGTGCACTTGAAGTGGAGGGTGTACCACCGGCAAAAGTCCACGCATAACCAGTGTGAACACCTCCGTCAAAAGTAACCTGTGCGCCAACGTTAATGACAGCTGGGGGAGTAATAACGGCAACCGGTGGCTGATTGACGGCGGGGTTGACGGTAAGGTTTATAGTTTGTGTTGTTGAAGCTAACCCTTTGCTGTCAGTGACTGTAAAATTAATGGTGACTGCCCCCACTGTACTGAAGGTCACAGATGGATTTGTCACAGTTGAAGTTGAAATAGATGCTCCGCCACCGGCAAATGTCCACGCATAAGTCAAAGGCGTGTTATTGTCCGGATCGGTGCCTGTGCCGATAAAATTAACCGGAACGCCAACGTTAATGACAGCAGGGGGAGTAATAACGGCAACCGGCGGTTGATTGGCGACCGGAGTCGGATTACATAAAGCAGGATCTTTAGTGAAATACTGATTGCCTAATGTCGTCAATTGCACCGGAGCATTATAAGTAATGTGGCACGTTGAACAAGAAGAAGTGCTAGGCAAAGGAACTTGGGTCCCATTGGGGCAGAGGGCGCTAATCGAAGTGAGCAAAGTTGTCACGTCGCTCGATTTAGAAAACGCAACCACGTTATTCGACAGCAAAAGCGCCATCAAAGAAATGGCCGCCAATAGGACGGGTTTATGGATGGATATTTTAAAATTCATCTGTTTTTACTCCGGAGATATGAGATAAGGTATATCCATTATCAGCAAAGGGTTGCGTACCATTGAAGGTTAAACAGTTCTGATCAGCTTTGACCCTACAGAAAACCTTGGTATAACCTTTCGGCCTATAAAGAGCCAGTGCAGCCATTATCGATAGCATCTGCGAAAAAAAGACTCTAATTTGATTGTGCATCGTAGTCTCCATTTAATTGCGTAATTTGGCTTGCATCGAATCTTGTTAACTGAAAGCTTAAATCCATAACCAAGCTCCCGTTAAACAAATTGCGACGCCACTTATCCTCAGTAACTTTTGGTTGAGATCGCCACGGGCACGCAGACCCAAGCCGATACCCAACCCGTGCAAGGCAGCGGTGGCAAGCATAAAGCCTACCGCATAATCAAGCAGCTCGGCTGTTTGGGGTATTTCCGCGCCATGAGCGTAGCCATGGAACACTGCAAATAAGCCGACCATCAGAATGCTCGGTATTATCGACAGGCGTACCGCAAAGGCTAGCATTAAGCCCAATATAAGCAATGAACTGGTGATACCCGCTTCTATTGAAGGCAGCGCAAAGCCGGTTTGCCCAAGCACAGCACCGAGCAGCATCATGCCCAAAAAGGCCAAAGGCAACTGCCACAGACGGCTGCCACCCTGTTGCGCCGCCCACAAGCCGACCGCCAGCATGGCCAGCAAATGATCCAGACCCAGAAAAGGATGCATTAAACCCGCTAACCCTGAGGTAGTTTCGGTTACTAGTGTATGGGCTTGCACGGTTGTTGTGATTAATACGCTAAAGGCGGCGATAAGCACACCCATATTATGTTTATTTGACATGGTCTTATTCCTAAAATAATAAAAACTAAATGCCGTGATTGTTAAACAATCTTGCTACAGCACCTTAACCTGAATGAGTTCCTCACCATCGGCATCCATCAGATGCACCGCGCAACCCATGCAAGGGTCAAAACTGTGTATGGTCCGAAGGATTTCAAGAGGCTGATCAGGTATGGCTAATTTATGCCCTACCAGCGCCGCTTCATAAGGGCCGGAAACTTCTGTTTTGGTTATCGGATCAACCGTGCGTGGACCGGCATTCCAGGTGGTTGGGACAACCGCCTGATAATTGCTGATTTTACCGTTATCTATGACCACCCAGTGCCCCAGTGCTCCTCTGGGTGCCTCCAGGAAACCGGCTCCTTCAGCATGTGCAGGCCATGTTGACGGATCAAATCCGACAGCGTTATGCGTACGCAAATCACCAGCCGCTATATTGCTCTTAAGTTCTGTGAACCAGCCAGCCATTGCGTCAGCAAGCAGCTTGGCTTCCAACGTTCGCGCCGCCGTGCGTCCCATTGTAGAATAGAGTGCGCTTAGGGGCAGTTTAAGATCGGTTAACGTTTTATTGACCAACTCTACAGTAGCCGGGTCGTGATGAGCGTAAAGCATCAAGACATGAGCGAGCGGACCGACTTCCATCGCTTTGCCTTTCCAACGTGGAGATTTTACCCATGAATATGATTGATCTACGTTTAAATGTGTATATGGCGGTGTCGGCCCGAAATTACCCTGGTAATTCGGCGTTGTTTCTCCCTTGTAGGGGTGCAAAGGCGTATTTTTACCGGCGCTATAGTCATACCAAGAACTGCTTACCGATTCCTGAACCTCATCGGAAGCATCCATCTTCAACTCCTGCACATCTGATAAATTCCTGTCGAGAATAACTCCACGCGGAATAAATAATTTTCGTGGCTGGGTAGGATCGATATTAACAGGGTAAAATTTATCGAGAAGGTGATTTTGATCTATGCCGCTTGCCATTCCAGATGTCAATGGAAAGTCACCATAGGTCAGAAAATTCTTAACTCCTTCCCCTTTGGTGAACCAGTCCTTGTAATAACCGGCAATCGCGAGCGTGTCGGGTACATAAACCTGATTAACAAAAGTTTGCATTTCCTTGATAACTTGTTCCACCAACGCAAGCCCCTCGCTGTCGAGACGGGTAGCAGAGTCTTTTTTGCTGATAACTTTTTTATCATCGGCACTGAAGGCACAAGGCATCCCGCCGACGGCAAAACTGGGATGCGGATTCTTGCCGCCAAACACGGCATGTAAACGGGCGACACTGCGCTGCCAGACCAGTGCTTCAAGATAATGGGCAAAAGCCAATAAATTAAGCTCAGGCGGCAGTTTATATTCAGGATGACCCCAGTAACCGTTTTTAAAAATACCCAATTGACCGGAATCAACGAATGTTTGTAGCTTGGTTTTGACAGCAGTAAAATAGGCTGGGGTATTGTTTTCTTTGCGATCAGGACTGATACATTTTTGCAAGCCCGCCGTTATCGCGGGGTCTGCTTTAAGTGCAGAAACAACATCCACCCAGTCCAAGGCATGCAGGTGGTAAAAATGTACCACATGATCATGGACGAATTGGGCGCCATCGATCAGGTTGCGGATGATGTGGGCATTCACGGGGATGCCGTAGCCCAGTGCGTCCTCTATGGCGCGCACAGAGGTTAGCGCATGTGACGAGGTGCAGACGCCACAAATGCGCTGGGTGAAAGCCCAAGCATCACGGGGATCGCGGTCTTTTAATATAATCTCGATTCCGCGCAACATGGTGCCGGCGCTGGAGACGCGGGTAATCACATTATTACTATCGGTTTCAGCTTCAATGCGCAAATGTCCCTCAATGCGCGTGACGGGGTCAACAATTACTGTACGCTTGAGAGTTTCCTTTTCCTCAATATCATTTTTCTCATCGTTGCTCATATTTATTCCTCGATTATGATCGAATATAAAGTTAATATTCTTAAATTAAGTTAGTGGCGCCTATTAGGTTATTATCGGGCTCATATATTAATTAAAAGCAATGAGTTATAAATTAGCGGAAGATAAATCATCGTTAAACCCGATAAGCATAAAAATCGCTTTTATTCATCAAGCTATAAGTCCGATGGACAATTAGAATAAGGGCTTGTAAAAGCCCCCCGGACGATCCCAGAAACTTGGCTCGGAACAGCCAATGCAGCCATGTCCGGAAAGCATAGGGTAGCTGGTTCCCATATTCCATTTTGTCGTGGCACAGGCATTGTAAGTAACGGGGCCTTTACAGCCCAATTTTTCTAAGCACCCGCCTTGCCTTGCTTCTTCATCGTCGAAACTGGTCGCAAATTTACCCGCTCTAAAATGCGCCAGTCGTGAACAATTTTGATGAACGGTACTTGCATAAAATTCTGTTGGACGATGTAAGTTATCCAAAGCAGGCACCTGGCCTTTAGTAGTGCCAGTAATAAAATTAACAATCACACCTGTCAGCACTTCCGGTATGGGCGGGCATCCCGGTATATTGATAACCGGCGGATGAGAGTTTCCCAAAAGACTAATCAGGTCATCCGTAATCACATTATTGCCAAGGGCATCTTGTGACACATGGATCATGCCATGGGCATTAGTAGGATTCGGATAGGCTCCAGGCAAGCCGCCAAAAGTGGCGCAATTACCTACAGCAATAATAAGATCTGCACCCACCACCGATTCTTTCAGGACATCAAGAATAGTCCGACCGCCAACAGCCGACCAAGCTGCTTTTTGGTCAAGTGGCACAGAGCCATCTAAAATAACAATTTGCTTGCCGCCTACAATGGAATCAAGACGGGACTGTTCAGCCGATAATCCTGAAGGCGCCATCAAAGTATTATGATAATCAAGCGATATCATATCCAGCAGCAGATCTTGTAGAGTGGTACTGCTATAGTTTGGGTTGCCATGATTATCAATAGCATGATCCCAGGCCCGCAATAAAGTTTCACTGCATCCGGTGCATTCCTGCGCGGATAGCCAGATAACCTTCGGCCTGGGTGAGGCGCCCAAAGCATCTGCAAAAGCCGCTATGGAACTTAACGGCAAAGCCATGCTGGAAGCGGCCAGAGTGCAAAATTTAAGAAAGGAACGGCGTGATACACCTCGCCGTTGAAGATGTTCAAGTATAGTGTCTTCTTGTTCGGACATAGTTATAACCTCACTTCTATTAAATAATTTTAGTTAAGATTGCTGGGTGAAACGGTGTTGGGATTAAACCCCAATTCATTTAATCGCCTGGCGATTTCATCGTCAGTGGTGGGGTTCGCATAGTGGGTCAACTTATCTTGCAACCTAACCAGCGCCAGCTCCAAGTCTTGCGGAAATGTCTTAAGCATATCGGGACACATTGTGATTTCAATACATTCGCTCATAATTGTGCCATCCGAATTATAGTGGGTGATCCACCACACGCCGGATATGCTGGTTTCACAAATATTGGTCGAGCCTAAAGCGGTTAAAGTTGCATTAATCTCGCCTTGCCCCAAAAGGTCTTTTAAAGCCGCGATCTCCTCCAAATCTAATGGCTCATGGCGCAAATCAAGAATATTACCCTGCCCAGTTGAAATGAGGGTTTTATGCATTTCAACCAATTGATGTAAAATGGGCAACAACATACTGGCGTTTTTGCTAGCCAGGTTTTCGTTAAAAAATTCTACATGTACCGGGATTTCATTTAATTTACTCATTGTTATCAACACCTATCCTCAGAAAAGTTTAATGGATAAAAATAAAAAATAGAGTGTGTTACATGACTTTGCTTAATGAATAGCAGGGTTGTCTCTATTTAATAGAGACAAAAAAATAGGAGTTACAGTGGGCAGGTTCTATAAACCCTGTCGGCTCTAACTCCACATTAAGTAGGTAG
>CAIMDR010000686.1 GCA_903839795.1 uncultured Methylococcaceae bacterium
TTAAAGCGGTTTAATAAGATGACTAACTCATGTACGGTTGTGCTTGGGTTATCTGATGCGGGTCTTGATATACCTTGGCTGTCTTGCCATGAATTGATCAGCTTTTTAGAAATGGTTATAGCGGTGTTCTGCTGTTCTTGATTTAGAGCGGGTAGCTCATTCTTCTTGTATTGAATATCGCGCACCAATTTTTCGATGAGTTCATCCCTATCCATCGCTGTATTTCTATATTCAGAATGCAGTAAATACCAAATTTCAAAACAGGGGTTGGAGTAGGCCACCCTGACATTTTTGCCATTAGCGCGGGTTATTGCCTGATTAAAATTTTCCAAAATATGACCGCCACCATGAGTTCTTTCTTCGTCACGATCAATGACTATCCATTGGTGATTAAAGTCTTGATAATTTGGATGCTTAAGTAAATCTTGTAAAACACCGCAGGGGTCAGTGTGATTGTGATTAGCAATAACTAAGGATGCTGCGGCAATTTTATGATTTTTTTTGAGGTCGTCAAAAATGGCATTGAAGTATAAAGGCGCTGATACACTGTCTTCACAAGCGATAACCAGCGTTTCGCGCTCATCTCTGGAAGCCTCTGTCCGGTTAGTTTTTTTTGCCTGTTTCCTGGCTTTTTTATTACTCTCAAAACTCTCTGCACCTTGTCTTCTGGCCATTACCACTCACCAATGTAAGGCACAGCACCGAAACGTCCCTGCAAATAATGTTTTTCAAGATTATCTGTTGCTCTGACATCCTTGCCTTTATTGTTTTTTCTAAACTCAAGTAACGAATAAAGATGAGTGCTGCCGTATTGATTTTTTTCAGTAAACCAAATTTGATCGCGTTCAAAAAGTTCGGGGACTGATAACAAATGAATATCATGAGTGACGAAAATGAGTTGCGCGTTATGCTTATTCAGTTCTTTATTATTGAAGAGTTTAATAAAAATTCTGTTAGCATTGGATGAAGGCTTGCATCAAGTTCGTCAATTAATAATACTTTACCTTTTTCCAAGGTATCTAAAATAGGGGCAGAAAGCGCGAAGAATTTTTGTGTGCCTTGTGACTCATCTTCGTCCAATTCAAATAAAACTGAGCCAATTTCTTGATTTTCAGCGTTAAATTTTTTGTGGCGGGATTGTAATGATTCAATCGATGCGCTTGCTCCATTATTAACGTCGTGAAGCATTTTTTGTTTTGCTTCGTTTGGAATTGACGGATCATTCATAAAATACTGAGTCGCCGCATGGGTTATATCTTTTTGCCCAACGGCTATTTCTTCGATACCTAAGTCAGCAGTTTTGACTAATTTGAGTAATTCAGTCTTAGAGCCACTATTTGCCATTTGAGGTAAAGAAAAATTAGCGTAGCTTTCATTTTTCAAGCCATCAATAAAATTAAAACGAACAAACCATTGCAGAATTTTCTTTGAAATGTCACCGTTATTTTGATCGCATTTCCAAATAAACAAATGGTTGTCGGGTACTTTTAATCCAATACCCTCTTTAAATTTTTGCTTATTAACGTAATGTAGATTCTGTTCGCTGTCTCGTTCAAACAGACGCGCTTCTTTTCCACTTTCATCGCTAAAAAGCCATTCAGCATAGACAGTTGTACTATCGGCTTCAAAGCCATAACGATATTTAATAGTGTCTAAAAAAAATACGATTTCAAAATAACTCGAAGCTTGTTCCGTTTCTGTGTTTAAACGAAAAGGTTGATGCGGTAACTTATCAGTTGATTGCGTGATTTTAGGTTTGTTTAATACCAGATGACACATAAAGCCCATGGCTTGTAAGACATTACTTTTACCGCTGGCATTAGCACCGTAAATGACAGCACTATTAAGCAGGTGATAGCCTCTTACTTGAAAGCTGTGTCCGCTTTCTTTGTTTGAAGCGGTGTTCATACTTAAAGTAACCGTATCTTTGATAGAACGGAAATTGCTGACAATAAATTGCAAGAGCATAATGAAGTGAAATAAAAATTAATAATAGAATGATATTTTGTTAGTTTTATACAAAATAGTATTTAATACAATATTTATTATTTATTTTGATATGAAGTTCCACGCAAAACCCCAACCAACCACAATGCCTCATCCTGATTCATGAACGGTTGCCACGGCGGCATGGCCGTGCCTTTGCGTCCGTTAAGAATCGTTGCAACCAAAAATTCATCCGGTTTTCCGGTTAAGTTTTCAGGCAGTAATGCTGGGCCCATACCACCTTGAAGGGTTAAGCCATGACACGCGCCGCAATCATTTTTAAGCAGATCGCGGAGTAGGGTTTGTCGCTCTGGCGAAGGTTCGGCTGCCAAACCGGTTTGCAGTGAACAAAGCATAGTCAGGCACAGTAACAACTTCATTGTTTTCATAAGCACGAAACTTTATTTTTTAACATGTTGGTTATTCCGGCCAAACCCTAAAATGTAGGGGCAATCACTTGCGGTTGCCCAATCCCAAGGGTAACCGCAAGGGATTGTGCCCCGTACGTAACAATTATTAGTTAGTGTACACCTCCCCCTTTGAAAAAGGGTGACTGAGGGGGATTTATCTAATAAAATCTCCCCTAACCCCTCTTTGTCAAAGAGGGGGACTGAATAGTTACGATTATTAGGGTTTTAAGCCTGCTTAATACGCGTCTACATTGGCAATATCATCATCACTTAATGAACCGGCAATGGCATTCATAAGGTCATTTTTACGGGTTTTATCGCGGTATTGTTCCAGCGCTGATTTCAGGTAAGCAA
>CAIMDR010000687.1 GCA_903839795.1 uncultured Methylococcaceae bacterium
GACAATGCTCTTGAGCGTTATTGTCTAGCTAATGCGATTGTTTATACGCGGTATTCTGATGATATTATTCTATCTTCTAATATTGCTGATGTTTTAAAAGACGCTGAGTTATTTATATCAGAGCAACTTAATTTATTTCATTCTGGACGCATTCAGCTTAATTCCCATAAAACGAAACATACTCATAAAGGTCAAAAAATAAAACTACTTGGGATGGTTATTCTGCCATCTGGAAAGGTTAGTGTTGATATAAAATTTAAAAAAAAACTTGAAGTATTACTTCACTTTTATATCAACGATAAAGAAAAATTCTCAGACTACTTAAAAAATAATTATCACGGTGATTTGTCAACAATTTCTGGGCAACTAAACTACATTAACAGTATTGATAGTGCTTATCTAAATAAACTGCGAAAAAAATACGGCAATTACATTGTTGATGTCTTTTATCGCCATACTATTAGGTAACTATGATATTCAAATGTCAGCTTCATTATATTCAGCACATAAAGGAATTAAATTTCAGCGTTGATTTATCCAACAATCAACTGATGTGCATTGTTGGGAAGAATGGTGTTGGAAAAACCACCTTAATACGTGCTATTAAAAATATTAAGTCAACTGACACGTTTACAAAAACAGCTTCGCCTAACATTTTTAATAGTGATAGTCGGATTTATTATGCTTTTGATCAAAAGAGTTATGACTTTACATATAATGAGAGATTAAAAGTAATTGATACTAATGCTATTATTGATCCTGACATACAAAAAATTATTAATGTTGAACTCCCTATTCCTCATGGTGAAAGATTTAGTCATTTTCAGCGCTTAGGGGAAATAGACGAAGAATTGCGCACAAATATTACATTGCAACAATATGAGGTGCCCGAAGAGCTTATAGTATTTCTTACAAATATATATCACTCCAATAGATTTGATAATCTAAGAGTGGTTAGTATTAAAGGCGCAAAGTATTACTTTATTTTAAAGGCAGATGACTTTTATATCCGTGAAGACTACTTAAGTTCAGGTGAACATTTTGTTATTAATTTATACAAAATGATTCAGCGTAAATGCAAGCTGATTGTAATTGATGAAATTGATATTTCATTAGATGCCTCGGCACAAGTTAATCTGATTAAACAATTACGCCAGTTTTGTTTTCAATATGAAGTTAATGTCATTTTTACCACGCACTCACTTGCACTCATGAAGACTTTGGCTGATCCAGAGCTCTTTTATATGGAGAGTTCTGATGAGGTCGTTTCGCTTAAAAACGTGTCATACAATTACATTAAAAGTGAACTTTTCTGCTTTGTTGGCTGGGATAAGTATATTTTAGTGGAAGATGTCATGTTAGAGAATTATCTTACCTATCTAATATCTCAAAGTAAGGCCAAGATATTTTTTAAATATAAGATCATTTATATTGGCGGTGCTGATCGAGTCGTGGATTTGATGAAACGTAACGCTAAAGATCATTTTTTATCTGAGCCAGAAAATGTGATCTGTGTCTTGGATGGGGATCAAAAGAATAACTATGTAGATAAGCGTGTGTCTTTTATTTCTTTTGAGAGTGTTGAAAAACAGTTGTTTTCTGATTATCAAGCAGGGAACTTACCCGCTCATTGCATTTTTAAAAAAGATCCTGAAAAGCCAAAAGAAATTTATAACAGTATTAAAGACAAAAAATATATGACTGATATAGAGATATTTGAGTTTGTTAATCAAGGTAAAATGGAAGAAGTTGAAGAATTTAAAAAACAGTTAATTGCTTTTTTAATCTGAAATCATGACCCTTACCCTACAAAAACTGCTACAACAACCCGATACAGCCGAGATTTTAAAATTTAAAGCTTCAGTTGAGGGCAGCGCTTTTGATGCTTTGCCGATGCCGGAGCTGTCCATCAATGATCTGGATTTAGTCGCAGCACAAGCCTTGTTTGGTCATGATCGACGTTTGGATGAGCAAAGCTTGCTCACCTTGCGCTTGCTTACCGATTATCAGGGGCGACGGGTACCCACCAAAGGCGCGGTGTTGCTGTTTGGTAAACAACGCAGCGTGCATTTTGCAGATGCCTGGATACAGTGCGGGCGTTTTATGGGCACCGAAAAACTGGATATTTTTGATCATATCGACATCCACGCACCCCTACCCACGGCAGTGGACGAGATTATGCTGTTTTTAAAGAAACATGCGTTTCGTGGTGCCGATTTAACAGAAGTACGCCGCAAAGATGTGTGGAGTATTCCGTTAGGTATCTTGAGAGAAGCCGTTATCAATGCCCTTGTTCATGCCGACTATTCCCAGCGCGGCGCACCGATTCGGATTGTGTTTTTGGATGATCGTATTGAAATCGATAATCCCGGATTGTTCTTGCCTGGCTTAACTTTAGAAGACATTAAACAAGGCACATCAAAAATTCGTAATACTGTTATTGCCAGAGTGTTTAGAGAACTGCATTTAATCGAACAATGGGGCACCGGCGTGCGGCGTATTTTTACCGAAGCTAAAGCGCTTGGACTGCCGGAGCCTCAACTCATTGAAACCGGTATGCGGGTACGCTTTATTATTCCATTATTGGAGCCGGTACGCATTCACCCCCCCCAAAAACAGAGCAATGAAAAAACGGAGGCACAAGTTGAACAACGGCTAGAGTCGCGGCTAGAGTCGCGGCTAGAGTCGCCACTCGCCGCTAAAGTATTAGTAAAGCTGCAAGAACAAGAAACCGGAAAATCCGCACTCGCACAATACCTAGGCCATAAAACCGTTTCCGGCGAACTCCACAAACAAATTAAACGCTTGCTGGAGTTGCAACTCATTGAAATGACCCTGCCTGACAAACCTAATAGCCGGTTGCAGAAGTACCGGTTGACGATAAAAGGGCTAGAGTTGATTAGCGATAAAGGATTGCCTCATGACTGATAATAATAAACTGCCTACCCCTCATAAACAGGGTGACCTATTTGCAAGGGTTGCATCCATTTTAGAAGAAGCACGCGCCAACACAGTACGAGCGATCAATAGTCAAATGGTGCTTGCTTATTGGCACATTGGCCGGGAGATTGTGCAAGAAATACAAAGCGGTGAAGAACGCGCTGAATATGGAAAGCAGGTGATTGATAAACTCTCTCATCAGCTAAAAGATAACTATGGTCGTGGTTTCTCA
Source organism: uncultured Methylococcaceae bacterium (assembly GCA_903839795.1). Lineage (GTDB taxonomy): Bacteria > Pseudomonadota > Gammaproteobacteria > Methylococcales > Methylomonadaceae > Methylobacter_C. The sequence goes on from CAIMDR010000687.1 coordinate 3,173, forward strand.
ACCACGAATCTTCGTTATTTTAGAGCTTTTTATACTGTTTATTCTGATCGTGTTCCTGAGATTCGCCAGATCAGAACTGGCGAATCTCACAACAGCATTAATCGATACTCGCAAATTGAAATTCTAAACGACTTGACGCTTGCTGTGGAAACTCTACAGGAACAGCGAGGCATATCTCCTGTACTTGGCTGGTCGCACTATCAAGCGCTACTCAGTGTAGATAATCGAAATGAACGGCTATTCTACGAAATTGAAGCAGAAAAAGAAGGCTGGGATGTCAAGCATCTCAAACGACAAATTCATACTTTTTTATTTGCCAGATTACTCAAAAGTACCGATAAAGCTGAACTTATACGACTCACTCAAGAAGGACAAGTTATTGAAAAACCTTCGGATGCGATCAAAAACCCGTATATTCTGGATTTCTTGGGGTTCCCGGAATCCAGAGTATTTCGTGAGTCTGAAATTGAATCGGCAATTATTGATAATTTACAGCAGTTTCTTCTTGAATTAGGAAAAGGTTTTGCTTTTGTCGGTCGTCAAAAAAGAATGCAGTTTGATAGTCAGTTTTTCTTCATTGATCTGGTGTTCTATAACTGCATTCTCAAATGCTATTTGCTGATTGATCTCAAAGTCGGGGAGTTGACTCATCAGGATGTAGGACAAATAGACAGCTATGTCCGTATGTTTGATGACAAATACTTGACTGAAGGCGATAACCCAACGATTGGGCTTATTCTATGCGCACACAAAAATGAAAATATTGCGAAATACTCTGTACTAAAAGACAGCAAACAAATATTCGCCTCGAAATACATGCTTTATTTGCCTAGCGAGGAAGTTTTAGCGAGGGAACTGGCACGCGAGCGGCGGTTAATAGAAGAGCATATAAGCAGGGATGAAGAGAATGCTATGGGCAAAAGCAGAGTCCACGAAAAACACGAAAGACACGAACATAAAGATTCTGAAGGACAAGACGATGAGTAACGATAGCACCAAAACCAGTGAGACTGTAGAGAAGGGATTTTTCCGTGCTTCTGCGGCTGACTTTAAGAAAATACCGGGGAGTCCGATTGCGTAGTGGGTAAGTGATAAATTTCGAGAGCCTTTTATTATCGGTTCTACTTTAGAATCTATTGCACCGGCGCGACTAGGAATGACTTCTAGCGATAATGGACGATTTGTTCGATTTTGGAATGAGGTAGATCGTAATAAGACAGGAATGAATTTTGACTCAGAAAAAGATTCAATTGCCTCCGGTTTGAAATGGTTTCCGTACAATAAGGGTGGAGAGTTTAGAAGGTGGTTCGGTAATAATCTAACCGTCATTAATTGGGAGAATGGTGGTAAAGAGGTTCTTGAATATGCATCAAAGCTTTATGGGCCACCAACAAGGACCATTAGAAACATAGGATATTTCTTTAAAAAATCAATTACATGGTCATTTATTAGTAGCACCTCATTCGGGGTTAGATCTAATGGAGCTGGTTTTATATTTGATGTTGGGGGTTCATCTAGTTTTCCGCCAAACGAAAAATACCTTTATATACTTAGTTTATTAGCATCCCGATTGTCTTTTGAGTACCTAAAGGCTTTGAATCCAACACTAAATTTTCAAGCAGGTAACGTCGGCAGTATTCCTGTCATTGATGTTTCACAAAAAGAAAAATTACAAATTGAGATCAATGCATCAAAGGCTGTTCATCTGTCCCAATTAGATTGGGACTCATATGAAATATCTTGGGATTTTATCAACTTGCCACTTCTTAATAGTCAAACCGTAGGTCGGGTTAGCGATAGCGTAACCCCATAC
>CAIMDR010000688.1 GCA_903839795.1 uncultured Methylococcaceae bacterium
CAGATAAATAATTTCAATGCTAACGGATACCATCCCTTTGAGGGATGTTATCCGTGTAAGTTAAATTGTCGTGTAGTGGAAGTTTAATTTCTGAGAAACTATAAATGAGGTTTTAGGTCATGGTTGCTTTAAGTCGAAACGGTCAAGGTTCATAACCTTGACCCATGCCTTCACAAAATCCTGTGCAAATTTCTCCTGAGCATCGTCAGAGGCATAGACTTCGGCTACGGCGCGTAACTCTGAGTTTGATCCAAAAATCAGATCCACGGGAGTTGCCGTCCATTTGAGCGTGTCGGTTTGACGATCACGCCCTTCATAAACACTATCGGACGAAGATGCCTTAGACCACTTGGTGGACATATCAAGCAGGTTGACAAAGAAATCATTGCTCAATGTTCCGGGTCGGTTGGTGAGTACGCCAAGCTTGGTGTGGCCTTCATTGGCGTCCAATGCCCGCAGGCCGCCGACAAGAGCCGTCATCTCGGGTACGGTAAGCGTTAACAGACTGGCACGCTCGACCAACAATTCTGCGGGAGATCTTTGGTTGCCTTGGCCGAAGTAGTTTCGGAAGCCGTCAGCAGTGGGTTCAAGAACCGCAAACGAGTTCACGTCGGTCTCCTGCTGCGAGGCATCCGTGCGTCCGGGTGAGAAAGGAACTTTTACAGTGTACCCGGCTTTTTTGGCAGCGTCCTCAATGGCAGTATTGCCTCCCAACACGATAACGTCTGCCAATGATACCTTCTTCCCGTCAGAATGCTCGCTATTGAACGTATTCTGAACGCTCTCCAAAGTTTTCAGCACTTTTTCAAGCTCTGTCGGATCGTTAACAGCCCAGTTATTCTCTGGCGCAAGACGAATACGCGCACCGTTTGCCCCGCCACGTTTATCCGTGCCACGGAAAGAAGCCGCAGAAGCCCAAGCCGTCCTGACCAATTCAGAATCCGACAATCCCGATGTGAGGATGTTGTCCTTGAGCTTGGAAATATCAGCTTCGTCAATTAATTTATAATCGACCGCAGGAACAGGATCTTGCCATATTAACTGCTCCTTAGGAACCTCGGCTCCCAGATAACGTGCATACGGCCCCATATCTCTGTGGGTCAGTTTGAACCATGCCTTTGCGAAAGCAAGCTTGAACTCCTCCGGATTGTCATGGAAACGCTTGGCAATCTTGCTGTAGTCCGGGTCGAACTTCAGCGCCAAATCGGTGGTAAACATCATAAGAGGATGTTTTTTAGTCGGATCATGTGCATCTGGAACGATTTTCGTGGCATCTGCACCTTTGGGTTGCCATTGAATGGCACCGGCAGGGCTCTTTGTTTGAACCCAGTCAAAAGCAAACAGGTTGTCAAGATACTGCGTAGTAAAGGCAACAGGGGCGGCCGACCAGGCACCTTCCAGACCGCTGCTAATGGTGTCGGCACCTTTGCCGGTACCACATTTATTTACCCAGCCCAAGCCTTGTTGTTCGATGGCTGCACCGGCGGGTGCCGGGCCAACGCACTTGGCAGGAGAAGCAGCACCATGCGCCTTACCGAAGGTATGTCCACCCGCGATAAGTGCAACCGTTTCTTCATCATTCATTGCCATGCGCCCAAAGGCTTCACGAATGTCTTTCGCGGCGGCCAGAGGATCGGGATTGCCGTTCGGTCCTTCGGGATTGACGTAGATCAGACCCATTTGAGTTGCACCTACGTGCTTATCAAGCTTACCGTTCTTGTCGCGATTGCTGGACATAAACTTGGCACCAGCACCCCAATAGACTAAATTGGGCTCCCAAGCATCTGTACGCCCACCGCCGAAACCGAAGGTTTTAAAGCCCATCGATTCAAGCGCGACATTACCCGTAAAGACCATCAGGTCGCCCCAAGAAAGCTTTTCGCCATACTTCTTTTTAATTGGCCACAGCAAGCGGCGTGCCTTATCGAGGTTCACATTATCCGGCCAGCTGTTAAGGGGTTCAAAACGCTGATCCGCACCACTCGCGCCGCCACGGCCGTCAGTGATACGATAGGTGCCGGCACCGTGCCAGGCCATACGAATGAAGAACGGCCCATAATTTCCATAATCGGCTGGCCACCAATCCTGCGATGTTGTTAAAACCGCCTGAATATCTTTTCTCACCGCGTTAAGATCAAGACTCTGGAATTCTTTGGCATAGTTAAAGTCTTTGCCCAAGGGATTTGACTCGGCGGCGTGCTGACGAAGCGGCGAAAGATCCAGTTGATCCGGCCACCAAAATTGATTGGATCGTGGTGTGCCTTCTGCAAAAACAGGCATAACCGGCACGGTCATCGACAATACAGTGGATAGAACTACCGCTACATTTGTTGCTTTTTTGAACATGGGGGGCATCCTCGTTGCTGGGGGTAATATTTGGCTCTACTTGTCCGCACTCGTTGAAAGTGTATCTTATAGTCGCCCAAAATAAATAGGCCTTAAGTTATATGCGTAATAACAAGAACATTGCAGATAATAATCTAATCCTCGACTACCAGGAAAGCCTGCTAACCTTCGACGAGTTAAGGCAATGGGATGGATTCTACTCATCTATTGACACGCTCGCGCTTGGCTGATTTTCATAGTCTTTTTGCCCTTGATTTATAACATAACCAAGCCATCATTTTATCAGGGAGGTGGAAATGTCAAATATATCTTCATTTTAAACGGCTTTAACTCTATTGCGCCCTATTCATCGCCACAAAGCAGCCAGTCGCGAGGAGCAGTTGATGGCGGTTACATGCCCGTCGCAGCAATCAGCAATCGACTGATATCGGGCTGGTCTTTTACAATTTGATTATCATATAATTTTTACACTTAGGAGTGCGCATGAAATAACTTAGGCATCTTGCACTCTCTCCCACCGGGCATAGGTATCTACACAAGTACCAGCTCCTGAACCCTCGCTATGCTCCCCCTTGAGGGAAAAGGTTGGGATGAGGGGAAATATAACTGCTTGATTTTATTCTCCTCACCCCAACCCTCTCCAGCAGGAGAGGGAGCTTGATGGCTTTCAACTCATTATTTTTATTGTGATAAAAAGCCGTGCAGATACCTATACCCACCGAGAAAGGACTGAGGTGAGGGAGTATAAATGGTCACGTTATTTCATTCACGTTCCTTAACGTTCAGCTAATGTTTGAACAATCGCACAACGGACTTGGTTAGCAATAGGCACATCTTTAAGCCACCCGCCTTGAGATTCTATTTTGGACTGTAAAAAGGCTTCAACGTCCGCGTGACCTGCCTTAATCATGGCTTCAATATAAAAACCCTCTAAGCTAATCTCGTAATCTTCACCGCCTACGTGCAATTCAATGTCTACAATTTCATAATTTTTCATTTTTAACTAACCTCTGTGTTTAAAAGTTGATCGTTTTATATCGAGTCTTGTGGGCATAAGCATACTTTAACCCCAAACGTCCGACAAACTTATTATTTTAGCTCACAGAAGAACGGCGAAAACCGCCCCGTCGGCCAACCGGGAACCAATTTCACCGCATTAGATTACCCGCCGGGCAGACTTGCCATAGGTTACGTGTTGATCATGACTGAATTGCGTTGACAGGACACACTAAAAACCATGAGAATTGGGTCGCTTGGGTGTCGTTAAGGCAACCCGTAATAGCGCACACGAGTCGTTTCAAACGCGACACTCATTTATATGCCTTATGCTAAACAAGGCCAACCCTGTGATAGAACAATGAGCGAATTTAAACAAATGGCGGCAATGGCTGGTCTGGTTGCGGGAATACTGGTGAGTATGAATGTCTGCGAGGCAGGCAGCGTGCCAGTCGTGGGAGAAAAAGGGCCTTATGGCGGCACTATCTATTATGTCGACAGTTCCGGCACGCATGGTTTGGAAGCCAAAGCCACTGATGAAACCACCTTACTCAGTTGGAAAGAAGCCGTTATCGCGGCCAGTGCTTATGGCGATGGCTGGCATTTACCGACAAAGATCGAGTTAAAAGTGCTCTACGAACACAAAAATAGTGTAGGCGCTTTTGCCAAAGACGATTATTGGAGCGTAACGGAACTCGATAGCAACAGCGCGTGGATTCAAGGCTTCGGCAATGGCGATCAGGATCGTTACAACAAGCACAGCCGACTTAGTGTGCGTGCTGTTCGGGCTTTTTAAAGCGGTTTCTGTATAGGCAAAGCGGACACTGGAAATCAACTACCTTGAGATTTCCGGTCGTCAGCCAACGTGGTACTTCTGGCACTTAACGGTGTGCTTTTTATACCGAACCAGCAAGCTTATGTAATTATTCACCTCCCCCTTTGAAAAAGGGGGATTGAGGGGGATTTATCCTGATTATACCGGATTATGGGGGG
>CAIMDR010000689.1 GCA_903839795.1 uncultured Methylococcaceae bacterium
CGCGTCGGATATTTGCAAAAAGTGTAAACAGAGGAATGAAAGATGCCAAAACACTCAAGGTAGTTTTCGACTAAAAATAAAATCCGTTGAAATCCGTATTATCAGTGTGATCCGTGTTCTATGATTGAAGCCAATATCTAACGAGTAATTACGTTATTGGTTAAATCACAATACTACGCTAATCCTCGGGTCTCGCCGTTTTGAAGCGGGCAGATGCCGCCAAGAGACCGACCACGAAGCAAGCCGTGCCGACCAGGGTAAAACGCAGATTAGGCTCTTCAATGGTAAAGTCGTCGGTAGCATAAAGCATGATAATGACCGCGACCGATCCCCATCCCAAAAAACGCAACACAGCGGCCATAATGACTTTATCGGGTGATTCTGATTCGCTCGCGGGTGTATCCATTCGATAGGCTACAAAACCGCACACGAGGGCTGGCAAAATTCCCCAGCGGGTATGTTGTATGAAGCTTTCCAGAAAACTGAAATTATCCCGGTGGTAAAAAGTTAATTCAAGAATAAGCGCTGATACCGTGGTGCTGACAATAAACCCCATCACCATCATGGACATATAGAAGCCATAGTAGCGATCGGATTGCTCCCGTTGGTGCCTGATAGCGAATGCCCGTGAAATAAAGACGAGTGCTATTGGCAGAACATACATCGGAATGGCATAGGCGACCCACCGGAGTGTCGTGTAATTAAAATGCGCTAGCGGTTTATCGGGAAACAAGAACGCATTGTGTAGCGACACCGAAATCTCTCGACCCAACATGACTCCGATGGCAGTGGCAGCCGTAAAAAGGAGAACATATTTATAGGTGTGTTTCAGGCGGGACTCGCGAACGTTGCCACCAAGCTGCTTTACGGCAACCCATATATCATTTTCGCTGGCGCTTCCGAATACGACCAGAGAGGCGAGTAAGCGACAGAGCAGACCGGTGAGGTTATCCAGTTCCTTGATCAATTTGATGGTCTTGGTATAGTGTGGTTCCGCTTCTTTCCAGACGGTCACTTTTTCCGACATCGCATTGTAAGAGATACAGATTTCTCCCCATTTCAGGGACGGTTCGTTGAATAAACGACGAAAGGACGATTGATTGGCGTAGTTTTGTATTTGGTCAAAAAGAAGGCAATTATGAGCCCATTTGTACTCGACTGTAGCGCTGGATTTCTCAAAATCACCATAGTCCATGCTCGCCACCAACAAACGATTGGCGATTTGTGCTTTTAAGCTATCGTCGACCGCCGATAATCTTGAGGTAATCAGAGCGTTATAGACCTCCACCGCCTTGGTCGGAATTGCGAACGCGTCATGGATACTGTCCCTTAAAATAAGCAAGGGGTTAAACTTGCTTTCCCAAGATATAAAAAACAGCAACAATCCGGCGGTAATCAAAGGCATGATGGTATCTCCATCCAAGCCATTGAAAAGTCCCACTAATTCTCCAGATCGAAGGTTCTTCACAATGAGCGTTACCAGCGGCTCCAAGGACAGCCATCGCCAAGTCAATAAGCAGTAAAATGCTGCCATAAACGAGCAGTACGAAGCGATGCCTATCCAGTAGGTGCTTCTGCGGACAAAGTATTGGGGTAGTGTCGGTTCAGCACCTAACTGAATCCGGCGTTTTTGGAAGGACTGATAGGCGAGGAAGAATGCCATCCCGGTTCCAAGAAACTGTATCGCAAAGTTGATCAAGAGTTCGGCAGTCATTGTGAGGCGGCTCCTATGTATTTTTCACAATATTTCAAGTTTAGGAGAAATGTCACGTTCTGTCGGCTTTTAAGCGCACTTGGTAAACAAGTCCGGTTATTTTTACGCCAGCTTTGCAAGGCCTGGATAGTATGAGGCGGGGTATGTTTTTCTTTCCCGATTTTAAACCATTAATGAAAAGTTGCTCCATTTATACCTGATAAAAACGCGTGTAGGCGAAAAGCGGGTCGGTTGTTTTGAAGAAGCAGACGGGAACTGGCATTAAAACCAAGTGGAAGATGCGTGCAGCGCCGAGTACGACTCCAAAAGCTCACTCGCAAACGTCCAAAACGTTCCGAACACATCTTCGAAACAAATTATAGCAGAAAAAAAACAGATTGATAATTGACATTGATTAACTTGTTTTGTGCTCAAGCCACCACCAGTGCACTCTGTCATTATCGGCTTATTTTAAGGGTGCAGCAAACAACGGTTTGGTAACCTGTTAAAATAAGCCACTTATAATTAGAGCGTCCAAAACCGATTAGCATTAGTTTACGGTTCATTTGTGTCACTTTATATGACTTATTTCCATTAACCTTTTAATACTTAGTTTTATGAACGTAATTCACGGCATCTGGCTTCCCAAAGAGACAAAAGATTTCATGCAATCGGGTGATTTTTATCTGTGGGTAGAAAGTGACGAGGTTCCGAACAAAGCAAATGCAAAGCTGCATCCGCAACACTTGCCGGAAAAGCGTTGTTTGGATTTTTTAAAAAATGACTTGCTAATTGGTCCGCTGGCTCCAGGGCAGGGCGCTTTGCTGTCGGTACTCTTGCCTGGCTATGCCGGTAAGCCATTGCCGTCACCGGAGCTACAGTATGGTGAAATTGATGACACGGTGACATTGCAGGACTGGCAGGTCTACGCTTATCCGTTGTCAGCGCCGCTGAAAGCGATTAACAACATTCATTTTTTGTGTTGTTATCAGGTCGGTAATAGCCGAATCGGTAGTGATTTTTTGTTTTGGTATTACTTTAGCCAATCGTTAAAACAAATTCTGGACAAAGATCAGTATATCCCTTTGTTGTTGAGCAAAAAATCGGGTGCAAAAATCGAGCTGTTTCGGCGCTGGCAAGTGGTATCAAGCAACTATGAAAATTTAATACAAACAGCCATTACCCAAATGCCGCTGGCGTGCAGCCAACAGCACCAGCCCGAATCGTTGTTGCGGCATTTTGCCGAAGTGGTTATTGATGAGCTTCTTACCGCCGCCGCACTGGAAATGCCGCAGATTTTTACTAAAAAAATTCAGGGTGATTTTTTAGAAACCATTCTGTTGCATAAACACTCCGCAGAGTCGATTGCCATCTGCCAACAGCTGCCCGATGACTTTATACACTGGCAACAATGGCAGAAAAAACTGCTGGGAACCGAGGCACAGAGCACCTTGCAGATGGGCTTTCAGTTGCTTGAAGCTAATGCCGAGGCGATTAACCAGTGGCGTTTGGTGTTTTTTCTATCCTCTCACAAAGACCCCTCGTTTAAACTGGATTTGGATGATTTTTGGGCACATAAAGAGCACTTTCATGAGCTGTTACAGCAACAGTTTGGGGCGGCGATTGAACAGCAGCTTTTAATTAATCTGGCACAAGCGGCACGTATTTATCCCAAACTCTGGCTGGGTATGGAAGGCGCTGAACCGGCGAGTGTGCAGCTCACAATGGATGAAGCTTTTGAGTTTTTAAAAGAAACTGCCTGGATTCTGGAAGATGCCGGTTTTAAAGTCATTATTCCGGCATGGTTAACCCCCAAAGGTCGCCGTCGGGCGAAAGTTCGTTTGCGTTCAGGTGGTAAAGCCAAGTCTACGCCTGCCAATGCGCAAGCTTATTTTTCAATGGAATCGCTGACAAATTATCATTACGAGCTGGCACTCGGTGATGAAATATTGACTCCCGAAGAATGGCAACAGTTGGTGGATGCAAAAACGCCGCTGATCCATTTTCGCGGTCAATGGATGGAATTGGATCGCGATAACATGCAGGATATGCTGGCCTTTATACAGCAGCAAAATACGGAAATGCCTGAGTTATCGGTACAGGCGTTATTAAAAAAATTAGCCGAAGACGCCGATAGTTTTGAGCTGGATGTACAGGATAGTCTGGCACAGATGCTGGCCAAGTTATCTGATAACAGCCAATTAGAACTCATCGACAATCCGCCGGGACTGAATGCAGAATTGCGGGATTATCAAAAGCGCGGCGTGGCGTGGTTACGGTATCTGGAAAATCTGGGCCTAAACGGTTGTCTGGCAGACGATATGGGCTTGGGTAAAA
>CAIMDR010000690.1 GCA_903839795.1 uncultured Methylococcaceae bacterium
CATGTTTTCGAATTTGTCTTTTAATTCGATTTCTTTCGCAACAGATACACCGTCTTTAGTAATGGTTGGAACGCCGAAGCTTTTGTCCAAAATCGCATTACGGCCTTTAGGGCCTAACGTTACTTTTACTGCGTTTGCTAAAATGTTAACGCCACGAGCCATACGGACTCGTGCGTCATCACCAAATAATACGTCTTTTGCTGCCATTTTTTGTTCCTAACTTGTGTGTGTGATTATGATTATTAAAGGGTTTAGGTTTAACCTAAAATGCCCATGATGTCTTCTTCACGCATAACGATGAGGGCTTCACCGTCAACTTTAACTTCGTTACCTGAATATTTACCAAACAACACTTTATCGCCAACTTTAACTTCCAGTGCACGCACTGTACCATTGTCCAGTTGCTTGCCATTACCTACGGCCAACACGATGCCTTGGCTTGGCTTTTCAGCGGCAGAACCTGGCAATACAATACCGCCGGCAGTGGTTGTTTCTTCTTCAAGGCGTTTGACTATCACTCTATCGTGTAACGGACGTATATTCATTTATATCTCCTAACGTTAAAAATAAAAGGGTAACTGTTATTAGCACTCGCTAGTAATGAGTGCTAATGATAATGAGCTTTTGCAGTCTGTCAAGTTCTTTGGCATTATCTGCCCTTACCCTATCGACTTAATATAACTATGAACGACAATCAACTACTCCGCTATAGCCGTCAAATAATGCTGCCCCTTTGCGATATTGAGGGACAACAAAAACTCCTTGCCGCCAACCTGTTAATTGTCGGTGCCGGTGGTTTAGGCTCACCCGCAGCCATGTATCTTGCCGCAGCCGGTGTTGGCAGCATGACTATTTACGACGATGACGAAGTGGAATTATCCAATTTACAACGACAGATTGCTCACCACACACCGGATATTGGGACTGATAAAGTAATTTCAACCCGTCAAACACTGAATAAATTAAATCCGGACGTCAAGGTAAAAGCAGTCAAACAAAGACTGGCTGGAGAGCAACTTGACAGGGAAGTAAAGGCCGCCGATGTGGTGCTGGATTGTAGCGATAACTTCTCAACACGATTTGCCATTAATAAAGCCTGCGTTAAGCACCAAACCCCCTTGGTTTCCGGGGCGGCAATACGCTTTGAAGGACAGGTTTCGGTATTTACCCCCGGCAAAAACAACAGCCCCTGCTATAACTGCCTCTATAACAGTGACGGCGAAGAACTACAAAACTGCTCGACCAATGGTGTCATAGCGCCCATTACCGGGATAATTGGCAGTATTCAGGCTTTGGAAACGATGAAGTTGATTATCGCTATCGGTGAAACCTTAACCGGTCGGTTATTGCTGCTGGATGGCTTAACGATGGAATGGAACACCATGAGGCTAAAGAAAAACCCCAAATGCCCAACTTGTGGAGAGCTGTAAGTCAGCTTGGCAAAGTCTTTGTTTCCGGATGTTCTCAGTCATCCGGAAACCTGATTAACAGACGTTGTTTATTTTTTGGCTAACTTACTCTTAACAAAATGAATAGCCGTTTCAGCTATATCATTTACCAAAGACGGACTATCGCCGTGTGGCTCGGTTTCGCCAAACGGCTGACCGTTTTTCTGGGTATATTTATAAATAAAATAGCCTAACGGTACAAACGCCGCAGTTGCTATAACCAACATAATCAAAAATAGTTCAATAACTCCACCCATGACTCCTCCTCTATAAATTTTATGTAAATATTATTATTTTTTTGTGAATTTGAATAATACGCTTTTTTAAAAAGAAAAACATCCCCTGTTAAGTGCGGTCAAATGTTGCGTAAAAAAAAAGTTCATCGTATACTTTTAGATGGCTTACTTGATCAAGCTAGCAATTATTTTAATAATCTACTGGAGGTTCACGATGAAATGGGAAACACCAAGCTATACAGACCTGCGTTTCGGTTTTGAAGTAACAATGTACATCTACAATCGTTAAGCAAATTATCCTGACTTAATTGTTGGGATTACTTAGCGCAGATTAAAGAAGGGGTTCACTTAGAGCCCCTTTTTTTTGCCTGAAAATCGTTATTCCCGTATCATTCGAGACTTTATTTTTAGGCTTTCATTATGAAAATTAGAATTCTTGGCTCAGGTGCCGGTGGCGGCTTCCCGCAATGGAACTGCAACTGCCATAATTGTCACCGTTTACGCCACCAAACAATGAACGGCAAAGCACGCACCCAATCTTCCATTGCCGTGAGTACGGACAATAAAAACTGGTTGCTGTTTAATACGTCTCCGGATATTCGCGCACAACTGGAAGCGTTCCCCGCTATTCAGCCTAAAGAAGGTATTCGCGATACGGGCATTAAAGCCATCCTGCTTATCGACAGCCAAATTGACCACACCACGGGCATGTTAATGCTGCGGGAAGGCAAGCCACTGGATGTTTACTGCACGGATATGGTCAAGCAGGATTTGACCACAGGTTTTCCCTTATTTACCATGTTGGAACACTATTGCACCGTCAATCATCACTCGGTGCCTGTTGATGGCAGCAGCTTTACCATTCCCGCCATTGCTGATTTACGTTTTTATACCCAAGCCTTAAAAAGCAAAGCGCCGCCTTATTCGCCACATCGTCATGACCCGCATAAAGGCGATAATATCGGCGTCATTATTGAACAAATTTCTACCGGCAAAAAAGTATTTTATTCCCCCGGTCTGGGCGAAATAGAACCCCACGTCATGGCCGCCATGCAAGCGGTTGATTGCCTGTTGGTAGACGGCACTTTCTGGACGGATGACGAAATGTGTACACAAAACATCAGTCATAAAAAAGCCCGCGACATTGGTCATTTGCCTCAATCGGGCGCAGGCGGCATGATAGAAGTGCTAAGCGGCGTAACCAAAGCCCGCAAAATATTGATACACATCAATAACACCAACCCCATTTTAGACGACGATTCCGAGCAACGTAAAATTCTTGATGCCGCAGGCATTGAAGTCGCTTACGACGGACTGGAAATCGATTTATAGTGTTATAGTCTTTCAAAAATTAAATTTCCAATTCACGTCGCTGCAAACTCATACGGATACCATCCCTTCAAGGGATGTTATCCGTTAGCATCGAAATTATTTAGAATCTAAGAATCTATAGCGAGAGTAAGAACCTGTTTTTACTCTCCTTTTTACCAAGGGGATACCATGAACAATAACGATAATACCGCATGGACAAAAACAGAATTTGAAGCCGCCCTGCGCGGTATGGAAAAGTATTACCACATTCATCATCCTTACCATACCCTGATGAATACGGGACAACTCACTAAAGAGCAATTACAAGGCTGGGTTGCCAACCGTTTTTATTACCAAGTGAGCATCCCTATCAAAGATGCCAACATTTTGGCGAATTGCCCTGACCGCGAAACCCGCGCCAAGTGGATACAACGCATTTTGGATCATGATGGTCACCCCGGCGATCCCGGCGGCATTGAAGCCTGGATACAACTGGGCATAGCCGTCGGCTTAACCCGGGAAGACATCACCTCACTAAAATATGTGCTGCCTGGCGTTCGTTTTGCCGTTGATGCTTATGTTAATTTTGCGCGTAGAGCCGAATGGCATGAGGCGGCAAGTTCTTCATTGACTGAATTATTTGCGCCCAAAATCCACCAGCAACGTTTGGATAACTGGCCGGAACACTACCCGTGGGTTGATATAGAAGGTTACAACTATTTCCGTAAACGTCTGACCGAAGCGCGACGTGATGTGGAGCACGGCTTGGAAATTACGCTGGACTGGTATAAAACCCGTGAACAGCAAGACCGCATGGTGCAGATTTTAAAATTTAAACTGGATGTCTTGTGGACTATGGCGGATGCCATGTATATGGCTTATGTCAACAACATGCCGCCGTATTATAATACTGAAAAATAGCGTCTACTGGTTATATACAAATCATATATTGCCCATTCCACACGCGCTATTTCAATGATCAATAAACCATCTGCACGTAATTTTATGTATTCAAGGTTATTTAATGACACCGCAAAATGATTGGTACGATGAAGACACTGAGCTTAATGAAGAATATTCGATTAAAGAATATGACGTAACGGCTTCCCCAAACGACTTTAATCTTAAAACATTATTTGATTTTATAGAGTCTGGGGCACTTGTTATACCAGGCTTTCAACGTAACTATGTATGGGATTTAGCTAGAGCATCCAAGCTAATTGAATCGATTTTATTAGGATTACCGATTCCACAGATATTTCTATATGAAGAGTCGAGAAATAAATTTTTAGTAATAGATGGTCAACAACGATTAATGACCATCTATTACTTTATAAAACAACGATTTCCTAGAAAAGAAAAGAGAGTAGAACTTCGACGAGTTTTTGGACAATATGGAAAAATACCTGATGAAATTTTGGAAGATGATGCTTATTTTAAAAAATTTAACCTTTCTCTTTCCGATCCAATTCCTAAGCAAAAAAACAGGTATAACGGACTCAATTACGCAACCCTTGGTGAGCATAAATTAAGTTTTGACATGAGAACTGTTCGCAATGTTATCGTTAAGCAAAACCTCCCAGAAGAAGAAAACTCCTCTGTTTTTGAGATATTTAATCGACTAAACTCCGGAGGTATTAATCTAACCCCCCAAGAAATACGTGCAAGCCTTTACCATTCTAATTTTTATAACATGCTTTTCAGAATTAATAATGAACCTCGCTGGAGAATATTGCTGAATTCAGAAGAAGCTGATCTTCACATGAGAGATGTTGAAATTATTTTAAGAAGCTTTGCAATGCTCATTGATGGCAATCAATATAAACCATCAATGGTAAAGTTTTTAAACACTTTTTCAAATAGAAATAAAAATCTCAAGGAAAGTCATATTAACTACCTAGAAGACCTGTTTAAAAATTTCCTTGGAAGCACTCAAGATCTTACAGGGAAAGCTTTTTTTGGCTCATCCGGTCGTTTTTCTACGTTATTTTTTGAAGCGACATTCGCTGGATGCTGTAAGAATGCTTTTGAGAATAAAACACTTGACACTTTAAAATTTAGACCAGAAAGCATAACTCGCCTTTTTCAAGATCAAGAGTTTGGGCATGCATCTCAAACAGACACAGCAAGTACGAGCAATGTAAAAATTAGACTTGAAAGAGCCAAAATCGTATTAGGGGCTTAAAATGCCTACTATTATCGATAGCTATGTTCGCCAACATAACGAACTTACTATTTTCTTGGATACCAACAAAGAAATTTCACTTAAATCGGATGCCGATAGGGGGTTTACAAAAGTTTTAATCTTAGCTTGTGCAAGTTATTTTGAAGATCGTATTATCCAAATAATTTCTGAATATTCATCTGTTATTACAAACAGCAATAAGCTTATTTTATCTTTTATTAAAAATAAAGGATTAGAAAGACAATACCACACACTCTTTGATTGGAAAGAAAATAATGCAAACAAATTTTTTTCTTATTTTGGTGATGAGTTAAAATCGAAACACAAGGTAGATTTAAAATCTTCAAATGATCTAATGTGTTACGAGCAAGACTTTATGTTCTTGGGTCGTGTTAGAAACATCTTAGTTCATTCAAATTTTGCAAGTGCAGCCGTTGAGGAAACTCATGAAGAAATATATGAAAAATTCAAAAATGCGATTAAATTCATTGAGTATATAGAAAGTATTTTTACTATAGAACTTTAATAAATAAATCACTTGTATAGTAATTATTGGTTTACTAACTTGAATTACACTCCATTGACAACTAAAAATACAAAATGACCATCAATCCAGACCAAGTCATCAATTTTTCCCGTACCCACCGTTTGCAATGGGAAGAAGCACAACAAAAAAATGTCATTCTTTACCCGGAAGGCATGGTAGAACTTAATGAAAGTTCCGCTGAAATTCTGAAACTCTGTGACGGCACACGCAATCTTGCCCAAATTGTCAGTGATCTGGAGCAAAAATTTTCCACATCGGGGCTTACCAACGACATTACCGCTTTCCTGGAGGTTGCACTACAAAATGGCTGGATTAATCAAAACTAAACCTACACCGCCGCGCTGGTTACTGGCCGAGCTTACTTACGCTTGCCCGTTACAGTGCCCTTATTGCTCTAACCCGATTGATTATACAAAATATCAAACTGAATTAGACACCGAAGACTGGAAACGCGTACTGACCCAAGCCCGCAAAATGGGTGCCGTGCAATTAGGCTTTTCGGGAGGTGAACCGCTCACCCGCAAAGATTTAACCGAACTGGTTAAACACGCCAGAGATTTGGGTTATTATTCCAACCTGATTACGTCAGGCTACGGACTGACCGAAGAAAAAATCATCCAGCTTAAAGAAGCGGGGCTGGATCATATTCAAGTGAGCATTCAGGCCAGTAGCCAAGAACTAAACGACCATATCGCCGGTACCGCTTCGTTTGAACACAAAAAACAAGTTGCGCATCTGGTAAAAAAACACGGCTACCCGATGGTGTTATGCGTGGTTATCCACCGCGAAAATATACACCAAATGCCGGAAATTCTGGCAATGGCAGAAGAGTTGGGCGCTGATTATCTGGAGCTTGCCAACACCCAATATTACGGCTGGGCACATGCCAATCGTGATTTATTGCTGCCCACCCAAGCACAGTTTGAAAAAGCCGAAGCCATCGCCCAGGCATTTAAAGAAACCGTTACGGGTAAAATGAAAATTTATTATGTCGTACCGGATTTTTATGAAGATCGACCCAAAGCCTGTATGAACGGCTGGGGAACTACGTTTTTAACTGTCGCACCGGATGGCGTTGCACTACCCTGTCATTCTGCGCGAGAACTACCCGGGCTGGATTGTCCCAATGTTAAAGACTACAGCATTGAAGAAATCTGGAATGAGTCAAAAGCCTTTAATTTTTTTAGGGGCGATGACTGGATGAAAGAGCCTTGTCGCAGTTGTGATGAAAAAAACAAGGATTTTGGCGGCTGCCATTGCCAAGCCTACTTATTGACTGGCGATATGTATAATGCCGATCCGGTATGCAGTAAATCACCTGATCATGGCGTTATTCAGCAAGCGATAGATTCGGCGGCAAAGAGCGCGTTATCCGCCAATGAAAAACCGTTACTGTTTCGTAACAGCAAAAACTCAAAGCTTTTATCGTAGGCAGTAGTTAAATTGCAAAAGCAGAGCAACTCACCACGAAGACACGAAGAGCACGAAGAAAAACAAAGGTAAAAACTTCGTGCTCTTCGTGTCTCGGCAACTGCTCCTGCGGTGCTCTACCTCCTGCATCCATGCAGTCGTTCGTGGTGAAATGCTTTAACAACCTGCTACAAGCCTTCCCACGGCGTATACAAGCCCTCGACATTAACACCAAACATATCCAGTACCCGACCGACTGTTTCGTTCACCATCGCCGTTAATGAATCGGTTTTGCTATAAAAAGCCGGCATCGGTGGAAACATAATGCCGCCCATTTCCGTTACAACGCCCATATTTCTGATATGCACCAAATTTAACGGCGTTTCACGCGGCATTATCACCAAACGCCTGCGCTCTTTTAAAACGACATCGGC
>CAIMDR010000691.1 GCA_903839795.1 uncultured Methylococcaceae bacterium
ATTCCACCTGAGTAAAAACCTTGGCTTTACTGTTGGGCTTGGCGGTTTTAGCTGCCGTGAGTTTTTTATCCAAACGAATCTGTAATTTCTCCCGCGCTTCTTCTTGTTTAAGGGTTAATTTTTCGCGCACTTCTACGCTGATTTTGGCTTTTATTCTGGGGTCTACCACATTCAACCAATCTACGGATAAACTGAATGAATGACGTGTTTCTGGTGGCGTTTTACCCAGTTTGACGTAATCATGGAACAAGTCCAGTGCTTCCACAAACTGGCAACCGGCAATTGCCGTGCGGTTTGAGCCTTTGCTGTAACCGTCATTTTCAACGTTGTAAAACCATACCTGTTGGGTGGGTTCGCCTTTTTTAAATAGCAAAATAGAGGTTTTAGGGCCTTGGCCGTTTTTACTGACAAAAACACCTTGAGGCAAGCCAATGACGGCTTGCAGATTAGTTTGTTGCAGCAGCATTTTACGCAAAGCTTTTGCACTGCCTTGCTCCCAAGTTAAAAAACCTTCCGATACCACGATAGCACTGCGTCCCTCAATAGTTAAAGAATCCATCATCATTTTGACGAATAAAATGGTGGTTTCGCTTTCTTTTGGGTAGTCCTCCCAGACATTGGGATAAGCGGCTTTATCGCGTTCCGCACCGAATGGAGGATTAGCCAAGACCAATGTTTTTGAGGCGTGATGTTCTATACTAAACAAGTCCAGCGAATCGCCTTGCTGAAGATTGGCAGGGTTTAAATGCCGGACATAAAAATTAACCGCCGCCATTTTACGGATCATCCCCAGATATTCAATACCATAAATGCCGGAACGGTAAAAATGGTGGGTTTGTTCTTCACTAGGCATGGGATAGGGATGTGCCGACAGGTAATGTTTAAACCAGTCTTGCAGTTCTGGATGCGATTTTCGGCCAGGGAATAGCGTTTCCTCATCGTCTTGCCGATAAGGTGCCTGGATGCGCTCCATCACATATTCATAGGCATTAAATAAAAACCCGCCCGTGCCACACGCATGATCTATTAGGGTGTCAGTAATGGCAGGTTCTACCAGTCCCACCATAAAATGCCGGATATGATCAGGGGTACGAAACAAGCCGATGTCTTTGGTGCCGCCGGTTTCTGACAAGGCCGATTCAATGGCATCGCCCAGCAAATCACTGTTTAATAAACAGGCTTCGTCCAACTCTTCTATTAACGCGATAATGTCGTGCAGGTTGCCGCTTTGCACATTGTTGGTAAAATTGGAATTGGCAAAAACTTCCTGAATCAGCACCAGTTGATCGATAACGCTGTCGTTGAGATTTTTGTCCAGCACTTTTCTGGCATGTTTGAGGATTTCGGCATAAAACGGAAAAAAGTCTTTGTTGAGCGCCGGTAAAATTTGCTCACTACCCAAGGTTAATAAATGGCTGAACAATTTATCTTGATGGGCATTTTCTTCATTAAACAACACCCTTAATTCTTTAAATTCCGCTTCCCGTTTTAGTTTGACTTCAAACATGCGTAACAACAGCAATTCAAGGATGTACTCCACCCGCTGTACCGGCGTTCCTGCGGGCCTGAGCTTGTTATGTAAGGCTTTTAAAATGTTATTTGTTTGATTGTCGGCGTAATGTACGGTTGAGCGTCCCATGTATTTTTGCTTGATCCTGTTTTATTTTGTTAATTCAGTCATTTTGAATAGTTGTTTATCAGGTCGACTGGTTGCTTTAGCTTGCAAGACTCAACAATTATTGACGATAATTGTGGTCAGATTAAAATTTCCAAGCGTGCCAAAATTGAGTGACAAACGTTGTTATAAATTGAGCAAACTTGATAACTGAACGATTTTTAAATTTGGTATATTCTAGCACTGATTGGCTTACTCGTTTCCTTGCTGTTTTTCCAAGCTTAAACAATCGATGGAGGCAGGTTAAGTTGATTACTCGCGTTTGACAAATTTAAGCTTTTAAATTGTGAGCGATGGTTGCAAACCCTGTCACGCTTCAAGTATAAAAATCAAGCGGGTGTAAGTATTCACCTCCCCCTTTGAAAAAGGGGGGTTGAGGGGGATTTATCTAATAAAATCTCCCCTAACCCCTCTTTGTTAAAGAGGGGGACTGAATAATTACAAGCGGGTTTATGTTTGGCATTATCATAACGGAATAATAAATTATTATTTTTATCCTGTAAGTGATAACTGTAAGCGAGTTTATCAATACTGCCTTCAGAAGCATCAATACACTCTCTAAAATGTAGTTCGCTTTCATCAATAAAAATCAGATAGCCAAAAATATGCGCTTGCTGTTGATCGCGTTTATCAATAGTCAAGGATTGATTAACAACAAAAGAAGTATTATCTAATAATCCTTTGATGCTATTTAAGGCTACCCACTTAAGACGGTACAGTTTGACGTTAAGTCATTCGTGGTGAGCCTGTCGAACCATGAGCGACTTAACCGCTCACCCTTCGACAGGCTCAGGACGAACGGTTAAGTCTCAACTATGTCCCGCGTTAAGTTGGTAGCCCTATTTAAATAGTCATCCAGCAACATAATGAATATCTTGCAAGGTTTTTTGTTTTGCTAATAATTTTTGATACAGTTTAAATTCACCTGCCCAAATTATATATTCATCATCGCCACCTGCTAAATCTTCTGCAACCATATTGGTCATGAAATATTCAGAAGAAACCTGGTATTTATTTTCATAAATAACCAATTTTTGTTTAGCTCGTTTTATCGCTAATTGTAAGCGATTAATTTCTGCATCAATAGTCGATTGCACCAAATGCAGTACATTAACGGAATTTTCATTACCTTGGATAGAAAGTGTTGCTGACATAAATCACCCGAATTAAATGCCCAAAAAATTTTTCACGCTACTGCCAAACGATTTTACACCTTCCTACGCTCGTTCCGTCTTTTCACAAACAGTTCTAACCACCGATTTTGCCGCACTGGCAACAATACTAACGCCCGTATTCACAAGCTCCGCGATTTTCTTACTGGCCGCCGCTTGACAATGCCTAATCAACTTTTTCCACTTCAAACACCGTTCCACTCACGGCAATCACTTTTACACGGGTCGTTATGTCGCAGTCTTCACCTTGCACTTTCCAGATGGAATCATCCACTTTAATTTTACCCTGACCATTTTTTATCGGTTCATACAGGCTAAAAACTCTACCCATGTATTGGACGCCACGCTGGTTTAATAAGGGATGGTCTGATTCTATGGGATGTTTTTTGCCATACAATTTCCAAGCGAGGATAGCTACAACCGACAGTACAGAAAAAACCAAAACTTGCACATTCAAGCCGATTGCCGGTATCAGAAAAGCCAGGGCACCGGTTACAAAGCCTGATATGGCCATCCATAGAAAGAAAAAACCGGGAGCCATAATTTCTACCACCAGAAGAATAAGTGCTATGACCCACCAATACCAAAAAACAAACACGAGTTCAGTCATGATTAGCTCTTTTTAGTCAGGGCTTCTTTTGCCAGTTCGGAAATGCCACCCAGAGCGCCAATAACGCCGGAGGCATCGAGCGGCATAAAAATCAGTTTGCTGTTTTCCGCTGAGGCTATGTGATTTAAGGCTTCAATATATTTTTGTGCGACAAAATAGTTAATCGCCTGTATGTCACCTTTACTGATCGCTTCCGACACCATGAGTGTTGCTCTGGCTTCAGCCTGAGCCAGACGTTCTCTGGCATCAGCATCACGGTAAGCGGCTTCTTTGCGTCCTTCTGCATCCAGAATTGCCGCTTGTTGCGCACCTTCGGCACGTAAAATCTCGGATTGCCTCAACCCTTCAGCTTCCAAAATGGCGGCGCGTTTTAAGCGTTCGGCTTTCATTTGTCGCCCCATCGCTTCAACCAAATCTTTGGGTGGTGCAATATCCTTTATTTCAATACGTGTGGCTTTAATACCCCATGGGGTTGTTGCATCGTCTACAACCCTAAGCAGACGGGCATTAATGTCATCTCGACGGGACAGTAATTCATCAAGATCCATCGATCCCATGACGGTTCGAATATTGGTCATCACCAGATTTAAAATAGCCCAATCCAGCTTACTGACTTCATAAGCGGCTTTGGCGGCATCCATTACCTGATAAAAAACCACACCGTCTACCGTTACCATGGCGTTATCTTTGGTGATAACTTCCTGTGACGGCACATCCATGACCTGTTCCATCATAATCATTTGCTTGCCGATACGATCAATAATCGGCATGATAATATTCAGTCCCGGTGTTAGCGTATTGGTATATTTACCAAAACGCTCGACGGTGTATTCCATACCTTGAGGCACGGATTTAACACTCATAAACACCAGTAAAACCGCGAAAATAAATAACGCTAAAACAAATACACCAAAGCCGCTCATTAGAGCCTCCTGATTTTTAATCATAAAAAGCTCGTAAGAGAGCTTTTTTTGACACGGGATGTGTCGGTATTATAAAGCGTGTAAAGTAATAAAAGCCGCTTTATTAATCGCGTTGCAAAACCAATATGAACAATTCAAACCTTAACAAAATAAAACCGTTAAAATAGAAAGTGCGCTGCAAAAAGCCGCTCAATTAAATAATAATGTAATTCTAACTAAATGAACATTAACAGGTAAATATAAAATGGTAAATTACGCTTTCGACTTGGGATTATGGACAATTCTTTTTTTCATCACTGGAATGTATAAGCCCCAATGGCCGCTATTCTTTTTGAAAAAACCGGACAGATTTATGATTGTTGTTATAACAACGGTTTTTGTCATGATCACTTTTACGCTGTATGGCGAAGGGCAGCGCCGCGAAAGACTTGCAAAAGAGCCTAAACAACCGGTTTCTCAAAGCAGTATTCCAATTCCGGTTCCTGTGCTTGTCCCTGTCCCTGTCCCTGTTCTTGAAAAACCGGTAACTAAATAAAGTACCGGGTAACCGCCTTTACACAGGTATTTACACAAGATTTTATTCCTGTTTGA
>CAIMDR010000692.1 GCA_903839795.1 uncultured Methylococcaceae bacterium
CACCTTGATTTTATTGAAGCTGTTGAAGATCTGGCTACTTTTGTTGGTGTTGATGTGCCCAGGGAGTCGGTTGCTCATCGGTCAGCGTCTAAAAAAGAGGATTTAAGTAGTCTTTATAGCCTGATGGAGCGTGTGGCTGCTTTTTATATAGAGCAGTTGCGAGTCAACCCTAAAGCCGTTGATTATCTTAAGGTCAGGGGTGTTAAGGCCGCAGTTGCCCGTGACTTTATGCTGGGCTATGCGCCTGATAAGTGGAGCGCTTTGGCGGAGAAATTTAGCCAAAAGCTGTTAATAGATGCCGGTTTAGTGGTTAGCAAGGATGATGGTCAGGTTTATGACCGTTTTCGTGGCAGGATTATGTTCCCCATTCGCGACAAGCGAGCCCGAATTATAGGGTTTGGTGGTCGGGTACTTGATGATTCTTTACCCAAATACTTGAATTCCCCGGAAACGTCCCTATTTCATAAAGGCAAAGAAGTTTACGGCTTGTATGAGTTACTGGAAAAGAATTCAAAGCCGCAGAGGATTTTGATTGTTGAAGGCTATATGGATGTTATTGCCTTGGCTCAGTATGGTATTAACTATGCTGTTGCAGCCTTAGGGACCGCAACATCACAGGCGCATCTTGATTTACTGTTCAGGTTTTCATCGGAGTTGGTGTTTTGTTTTGATGGTGACAGGGCAGGGCGTGAGGCCGCGTGGAGAGTGATGGAGTCAGCTTTTTCCAGTCTCAAGGATGGCAGGTCTTGTAGAATAATGTTGTTGCCGCAAAGTCATGATCCCGATTCTCTGATACGTGATGAGGGTTTGGAAAAGTTTACCGAGAGAGTGCAGACGGCTCAGGCGCTGTCCGATTATTTTTTTGAGCAGGTGTCAGGTGAATTAAATCTTTCCGAGATGGAGGGGCGTGCGCAATTGATTGGTAAAGCCAAGCCGTATCTGGAAAAATTGCCGGAAGGCATGTTCAAGGAAATGATGCTTGAGCGGCTTAAAGAATTATCCGGCATGAGGACGCTGAACATTTTGGATAGTGCTGTTACTGTCACCCTAAATCCAAAAAGACAGCCTCAACAGGAACTTAATCGATTGTCTTCGGCACGCGTTGCGATTGCCTTGTTACTGCAAAACCCCAAGTTGGCAGATAATGTTGAACAAAAAGATATTGATTGGAGTGGGTTGGAGTTTCGGGGTATTGAGTTATTTAAAAACGTGTTGCAGGTGATTTTAGAAAAAAAAACGGTTCATACCGCCGTTTTGATAGAATATTATCGCAATACAGTCGAAGAAAAATCTGTCAAGGCGCTGGCATTGCTGGACTTAAATGTTTCCGAAGACAAGATGGAAGATGTTTTTAGTGGTGCGCTGGATAGCCTGCTTAAGCAAGGTATAGAAGCCGGTATCCTTAAATTGCAAGCCAAAGCACAAAGCAAAGGCTTGGATAGTCAAGAGCAAGCGATGCTTGTTAAAATGTTGGCAAATAAATAATTGGATGATATACATAGTTTTATAGTATACTTCTCTGTTAAGTATGACCGTACTCAGTAGAGTATTCAGTGAGTGAATGATGAATCAAGAACAGCAACAGTCCCAGCTTAAACAATTGATAGCCAAAGGCAAGATGCAGGGATACCTGACTTATGCCGAGGTAAATGATCACTTGCCCAGTGATATTGTTGATCCTGAGCAAATTGAAGACATCATTGGCATGATCAATGAAATGGGTATTCAGGTTTATGAAAGTGCGCCTGATGAAGATTCACTGATTACTGATTCAGCTGCCGTTACTACCGATGACGAAGATGCTGAAGAGGTTGCCGCTTTAGCGTCTGTTGATAGTGAATTTGGCAGAACTACAGACCCGGTGCGTATGTATATGCGTGAAATGGGTTCAGTGGAGTTGCTAACGCGTGCTGATGAATTAAAAATAGCCAAGCGTATTGAAGAAGGCCAGCAGCAACTGGTTAAAGCGATAGCTCGATCTTGTGTTGTTGTTGATGACTTTATACAGTCATTTGATGCTGTTTCCGGTGAAGAAGGCGGTATTCGCCTGACTGATTTAATTTCCGGTTTTGTTGATTTAAGTGATGCTGATGATTTGGTTGCTGCAGTTGTGCCAGCCAATGATCTCGCTGAAGACGTTGCCGGTGCTGAGGAAGAAGTAAAAGGACTTAATTACGAAGAAGTTCAGGAAAAAGTCGAAGCACTTAGAAAGCAATTAAAAACAGCTTCAGCAGCGATCAAAAAACAGGGCTATACTCATGAAAAAACTGAAAAAGCTTTTGAAATGCTGGCTGATTTGTTCATGGAATTTAAATGGACACCGCAATATTTAAAAAAATTAACGGCTATCATTCCCAATAGCGTCGCTATTGTTCGTGAGCAAGAAAAGTTGATTCTGGATATTTTCATTAAAGAGACAGGCATGTCCCGTAAGGACTTTATTGCCTCTTATACAGAAAGTGAATCTGGATCAGAGTGGTTGGACCATCATTTGAATGGCGGACATAGCTACTCGGATGTTTTGAAAGCCCGTGAAAAAGAGCTAAAAAAAGCACAAAAAATACTAACCGAAACTGAAGCAGAGTATGGGTTGACTATTGCCGGGTTAAAAGATATTAACCGACGCATGTCAATCGGTGAAGCTAAAGCAAGGCGTGCAAAAAAAGAAATGATTGAGGCTAATTTAAGGCTGGTTATTTCGATTGCAAAAAAATATACTAATCGCGGATTGCAGTTCCTGGATTTGATTCAGGAAGGTAATATTGGGTTAATGAAAGCGGTAGATAAGTTTGAATACCGTCGTGGCTATAAGTTTTCAACTTATGCAACGTGGTGGATCAGACAAGCGATTACCCGATCTATTGCGGATCAGGCCAGAACGATACGAATTCCGGTTCACATGATCGAAACGATCAATAAATTAAACCGGATTTCCAGGCAGATTTTGCAGGAAATGGGAAGGGAAGCAACACCTGAAGAATTGGCTGAGCGCATGGAAATGCCCGAAGATAAAGTTCGTAAGGTGTTAAAAATTGCTAAAGAACCTATTTCAATGGAAACGCCTATTGGTGACGATGAAGATTCTCATTTGGGAGATTTCATAGAAGATGCTAAAGTACTCTCACCCGTTGAAGCTGCAACCATTGCCGGATTACGTGAATCAACACAAAATGTGTTGGCAGGATTAACGGCAAGAGAAGCGAAAGTTCTGCGGATGCGTTTTGGTATCAATATGAATACTGATCACACCTTGGAAGAAGTCGGCAAACAGTTTGATGTAACGCGTGAGCGGATTCGTCAAATTGAAGCAAAAGCTTTAAGAAAATTGAGACATCCCTCCCGGTCAGAGCAATTAAGATGTTTTCTGGACGGTGAGTAGATAAAGAATAAGGGGCCCTTAGCTCAGCTGGTTAGAGCGTCCGACTCATAATCGGCAGGTCGTAGGTTCAAGTCCTACAGGGCCCACCATTAATACAAAAGGCTGCATAAGCAGTTTTTTATAAAAAGGCTGCTTATGCAGCCTTTTGTACATCTGGCTTTTATCATTAATGAAGGTGGTAGCGTGAGCAATAATTTTAGTTTTACATCAGAGTCTGTTTCAGAAGGTCATCCCGATAAGGTTGCGGATCAAATTTCCGATGCAGTCCTGGATGCGTTATTAGCACAAGATCCACGGTCACGAGTTGCTTGTGAAACACTGGTAAAAACCGGCATGGTTATTCTGGCGGGTGAAATTACCACCAATGCCTGGGTAGATATTGAAGCACTGGTCAGAAAGGTGGTTTGTGATATTGGCTACGATCATGGCGACATAGGCTTTGACGGCCAAAGTTGTGCGGTATTAAATGCTATCGGCAAACAATCTGCCGACATTGCGATGGGTGTTGACGAGGATGACAATCATGAACAGGGTGCAGGCGATCAGGGCTTAATGTTCGGTTACGCCAGTAATGAAACCGATGTGTTGATGCCGGCTCCAATTACTTATTCACATTTGTTGGTCAAGC
>CAIMDR010000693.1 GCA_903839795.1 uncultured Methylococcaceae bacterium
ATTATGGCCGTCACAGGCATTGATAATGTCTTCCAGACGCGCCTGATCAGCGGCCAGTTTATCAAAATCAGCCTCCGGGTCGGCGTAAGCGGCATAAACGGCATCAAGTTGTGCCAGTGCATTCTTGATTTCTGCGACGGCTTCTTCAACATTACCCCGCACGGTTTTAGCGGGGTCAAGTTGCGGTTCTTGCGGCAGATAACCGATGTTAATCCCTTTTTGCGGGATTGCTTCGCCTTCGATTTCCTTATCAATGCCCGCCATAATTCTAAGGAGCGTTGATTTACCGGAGCCGTTTAAACCCAGTACGCCAATTTTTGCGCCAGGAAAAAAAGACAGCGAAATGTCTTTAAGGATGTATTTTTTGGGTGGGACAATTTTGCCAACCCGATTCATTGAATAGATGTATTGCGCCATAGTCTTTAGTCAATCAGTTTAAGGTGGGTAGAGATTACCAGAAATAGGCGGTTTAGGTCACGCGATGTTGCTTGTTATTCCCTGATTAATTAAGTTAAGGAGCGTGCATGAAATAACTTGACCATTTATACCCCCTCACCCCAGCCCTCTCCCGGTGGGAGAGGGAGCAAGATGCCGACGTTATTTCATGCACACTCCTAAGCGCAAGTTGTTTAAAAAACTGGAGTGCAATCGTTTCGGCTATTGCCTGTAAAAACAGCTAAAGCGGTTTTAATCCCGTTGTCTGCTTAACTTAACGGCATTGGGTATGAGCCCTATTATTGGACAGCGTTCTAGGCAATCAAGGGTTTAGCGGTTATTATATGGCGTTACGCATATCAATTTTTACAGCCATTTATTGACCTGATCGGCGTAATCTTTATTGGTTTGTTTGCTTTCCCGGTCTTTATAGTCGTGTGGTTTGGCGGCTTTGGCGAGGCAGTCGGGTATTAATAGTTAACCAATCATTTTATATAACTTTAATAATAACAGGAGACACTCATGGCAATATCACTTAGTAAAGGCGGTAACGTTAATCTTAGCAAAGAAGCGCCGGGATTAAATAAAATCGTGGTGGGTTTAGGTTGGGATGCTCGCGCTACTGATGGCGCGGCATTTGACCTGGATGCCAGTGCGTTTTTGGTAAAGCTGGATGGCAAAGTCAGATCCGATAGCGATTTTTGTTTTTATAATAATAAAGTGGTTGGCGATGGTGCGGTTCAGCACACCGGTGATAACACAACGGGCGCTGGCGATGGCGACGATGAAACCGTTAAGGTTGAATTGTCCAAAATACCCACTGACTTGGACAAGGTTGTTTTCGCTGTGACTATTCATGAAGCTGACACCCGTAAACAAAATTTTGGCCAAGTAAATCACGCCTATATTCGTGTGGTTAATGAAGACGGCGGCCAGGAAATTGCCCGTTATGATTTAAGCGAAGATGCTTCAATTGAAACAGCGATGATCTTCGGGGAAATATACCGGGTAGGCGCAGATTGGAAATTTAAAGCCGTTGGACAAGGTTTTGCTGGCGGTCTTGGGCCTTTGGCGTCCTCTTTTGGCGTTAGTGTTTAAACCCGCTTATTCTTTTCAGCCCTTCTCAATGTTTCCGGGCTATCCAAGCCGCAATCCTGCCGGCGCTCTTTGAGCGAATCAAACCGTTTTTGGCGGATTTTGTCCGGCAGGTGAGGGCGCTTTTCAACTTAATTTAAGAGTATTCATATTTATGGCTATTAATTTACAAAAAGGACAAAAAATCTCGTTATCCAAAGAATCGGGTGGCGTGTTAAGCAAGGTTGTTATGGGCTTGGGTTGGGATGCCAAAAAAGCCAGCGTAGGTTTATTGAAAGGGATGTTTGGCGGTGGCAGCAGCAGTGCAATTGATTTGGATGCGTCTTGTGTATTATTCAACGAACAGAATGTAGTGGTTGATACTGTTTATTTTGGACAATTAAAAAGTCGCGATGGCAGTATTGTGCATACCGGCGATAATCGCACCGGCGATGGTGACGGTGATGATGAACAAATTGTTGTTGATTTGGATAAGATTCCCGAGTCGGTTAAATCTTTGGTGTTTACGGTCAGTTCTTATACCGGACAAACGTTTGATACCGTTGAAAATGCGTATTGCCGCATCGTTGATAACAGCAATAAAAATGAAATTGCCCGCTATACCTTAAGTGCCCAAGGTTCGCATACGGCACAAATTATGACCAAGCTGTATCGTCATAACGGTGAATGGAAAATGCACGCGATTGGTGAAAATGGAACCGGTCGGACCATAGCTGATATGTTGCCGCAAATTGTCGTTCATTTGTAATGAGAATTTGGTTTAATCAAACATTTTCAACCATTAGTGCCGTTTTTAGAGATCTTCGTCAGTCAGTTCCGACTGGCGAAGTTACTTTGGTTTGTACGCACTCGCTCGCAACGGCATCGGCTTTTTTAGCCGCTGACGAAAGTTATCTTGAGCCCACCGGGCTAACCGGGCAAGCCTATCTTGAATGGTGTGTTGAGTTTTGTCATCAGCATAACATCAGCTTGTTTTGGCCCGGCAAAGAAGCCGCACTCATCAGCAAACATCATGTATTGTTTCAGTCGATTGGCGTTCAGGTATTGTCTGTTGCCGATTATGACACACTCACTTTGCTGCATAACAAAGCCGATTTTTACGCCGATTTAAGTCCCGATGTCGCTCAAATCATGGATTTTATCGCCGTCAATAACCCTGATGAGTTTGACCGTGCGGTGACAAGCTTATCGGAAAAACATGAAAGCCTGTGCGTTAAACCCGCTGTGTCCGTATTTGGTTTGGGCTTTCGGGTTTTAGATACCAAGCGTGATAGCATTACCCAATTACTCAAGGGTGTTGAATACCAAATTCCGTTGCAAGAGTTGCGGCACGGTATGTCCAACACGCCGCAATTTGATACGCTGTTGGTTATGGAGCATTTGGGCGGTCATGAGTGGAGCGTCGATTGTGCCGGACGACACGGTGAATTACTGTGCGCCGTACAGAGGAAAAAACCGTTGTTGGCGGGGCTGGGACAAACTATCGATAATAACGCCGAAATACAAGGCATGGTCACCCGCTTAACCAGTCATTACCGGCTTAACGGATTATTTAACATCCAGTTTAAAGACGGTGTGAATGGCCCTCGTTTACTGGAGATCAACCCGCGTCCTTCCGGCGGTTTTGGTATGGCCTGTTTATCCGGTGCGCATTTGGCTTATATCGCCTTGCAGAGCATTAAAGGCAAAACCATCAGGCAACCGGTTATTCAGTATGGGCTTAAGGTGACGGAGATTAATACGCCGGTGGTTTTGCAGGATTTGTAATGCCATTTAAATTTAAACGGGGATAAAAACATGTTAATCAGTATCAAAATCGAAAAATTATTTGATATTTTCGATTACAACCTAGAGTTTAAAGAAGAAGGTATTACCATTTTAACCGGGCCGAATGGCTACGGAAAAACAACGATATTGAAAATACTGGATGCGCTGGCTACGCAAAATGGCTTTTTTTTCGTTCGCTTATTGTTTGAGAAGATTGTTTTAAGATTATCTGATGGCAACACGATAACTTTGGAGAAAAAAGGTAATAGTGAGATTTTGATAACTACGAATAATTCAAAACCCGTTCGTTGGAATAGTAGAGCCATAGGTAAGAGCCTAAGAAATATACCTTTTTTTCATCAGATTGACGAAAATAGCTGGGTAGATCGGCGTACCGATGAAATTTACAATACGGAAACCCTATCACAGAAAATAAGGTTCGAACTTCCAGATCTTGCTGATGAGTTGAATGCAAGGATGTTTCCCAAATTTCCCAGAATTCCTGTCGTGTATTTTATTCGTGAACAGCGATTATTGCGCCCTGTACCTGAAACTAGAATAGAGCCAAGACAAAGAAATCTTTTTGAATTGCACTGGGACAAAGAAATCAGTGCATTTAGTAAAACTATTGAAGAATATGCCAAAGAACTTCGAGATTCTATTAAAGAAACCTTGGCGAAATCATCACAGATTACTCAAGAACTTGACAGCAGTTTTCCGCGTCGTCTTTTCGATCAACAACAAGATATTTCCGAAGACGAATTTAATGAGCGCTTCTATAAAGTTAAGGAAATACAAAAAGCATTGAGTGAATATGGTCTTTCTGACATAAAAGAAGACAGTCATCCAACTTACAAATTGGAAAATGCCAAGGCTCTTTATGTCTATATTAATGACGCTGAGAAGAAACTTGCAATTTTTTCCGATCTTCTTGGCAAGCTAAAAGCTTTTACTGACATATTGAACGAACGCCGATTTACTTTTAAGCGTATAGATATTTCCAAGGAAGATGGTTTTAAATTCAGTACCAGTAAAGAAAAATCCTTGGCTTTGGGGGATTTATCATCCGGTGAGCAACAAGAAGTTGTATTACTGTACGAGTTATTGTTTAAGGTTAAACCTGGAACACTCGTGTTGATTGATGAGCCAGAACTTTCCTTGCATGTTGTTTGGCAAAAGCAGTTTCTTGACGATCTGTTAAAAATTATTGAGCTACAAAAAATCAACGTGATTATTGCTACGCATTCTCCGCAAATTATCAATAACCATTGGAATTTGACCGTTGATTTAGAAGAAAACTTTCAAGAGAAGAATAAAGAGAAGAATATTTAATGCGGAAGTATTTAGATGAAAACTCAACCATCAATACTATTCGTCTTGAACTTCGTCATCCCATAGGGAAAAATTATCTTTGGATTTTAGTCGAAGGTGAAACCGACCAAAAGCTCTATGCAAAATTGATTAATGGCGGCAATACAAAAATTGAAATGGTGCATGGTGGTGTTGAAAAATTACGCAAGACTCTATCCATACTGATTTTAGAAACCAACCAAGTTCTCGGCATACGCGATGCTGATTTTCTGCATTTAGATAACAAACAGGAAACGATAAATTGTCTGTTTTTAACCGATGCTCATGATGGGGAAATGATGCTGTTATCTTGTGATGCCGCTTTTGAATCCATTGTGGCTGAATATCTCCCGGATAAACGTGTCGACTTTAAAAACTTTCGACATACGCTTTTAGCTTCTTTGGAATTTCTAAGTGGAAGTC
>CAIMDR010000694.1 GCA_903839795.1 uncultured Methylococcaceae bacterium
AATATAAAAGTGATAAAGATGTTATTTTACAATGGATAGCACGAGGCGCTGAAGAACCTGAATATAACGAAAAAATTGCGCCGATATTAAACAGGGACTGTGTTTTATGTCATACGCCCAGTATTAATCCTTCTTTGCCTGATTTAACCCATTACGCCACGGTATCCGAAGTAGCGCACGCAGGCGGCGCAACCATTCCTACGCTGGTTCGAGTTTCCCATATTCATTTATTTGGTATTGCCTTTATTCTATTTTTTATTGGCAAAATCTTTTTGCTTTGTGATCTCAATGTTTACGTAAAAAGAGTGGCTGTAGTGATTCCTTTTGCGGCAATGCTACTGGATGTGGTGTCTTGGTTTATCACCAAGTCCAATCCCTCGTTTGCTTACGTGGTTGTTTATAGTGGCGCGTTAATGGGGCTTTCCATGGGCCTGCAAATTTTGCTTAGCGTTTATCAGATGTGGTTTTATTCCAGAAAAATAACGGACAGTTGATTTTTTTTAAAAAAGTGTCATGTTAAAGAAAGGTTTTGATAAGCCTTAAGACGATTTATAAATCGGTTGTTGTGTAAGCCTTATTTATTACCCATAGCTATGTCATTTCCAATACAATATCTTTAATAAAGTGGTATAAAGCCATCTCCCGCCACTAACCTTGTACGTTTTTGTGAGTTGCAAATGAATCTTGTCCCATTTTTATCTGATTTTATCCTGATACCAGTTTTTTTAGGCGGTGTATTGTTGATTAACAAAATACGCTTAACCTTGGGTAAAGCTGAAGTAGAGGCTTTGTTGACGAGTTCTTCATTATTTAAATTAATAAATCGACTGGTTTATTTTAAATACAGCCCTGTTTTGCTGGTTTTGTTTTTGCCTTCCCTGGCTTTGGCGACGGAGGGTGTTGATAGTATAGAGCCATTAAAGCCGCTCGACTTGACGCAGCATTGGGCTGGCTATCTTGCTTTGGTTGTTTTTGCGGTCGCTTACATTTTGGCCATGACAGAGGAAGTGACGGAATTAAAAAAATCGAAACCTATGGTATTTGCTGCCAGCCTTATCTGGATATTTATTGCCGTTGTTTATGTAAACGGCGGGATGAGTGAGCAGGCAGGGCATGCGTTTCGGGCTTCTCTGGAAGGGTATGCAGAACTGTTTTTATTTATCATGGTATCGATGACTTATTTAAACGCTATGGAAGATCGAGGCGTGTTTGACAGTTTGCGAGTTTGGTTGTTAAGCAAGAATTTCACATATCGGCAATTATTCTGGATTACCGGCTTTCAATCATTTTTCATTTCGTCCGGCTGCAACAATCTCACGACCGCCCTGTTAATGGGTTCGGTTATTTTGGCGATGGGTAAGGGCAGTCCGCGCTTTGTTACCTTGTCTTGTATCAATGTCGTGGTTGCTTCCAATGCGGGTGGGTCATTTAGCCCTTTCGGCGATATCACCACCTTGTTGGTCTGGCAAAAAGGTGTCGTGCCGTTTGCCGATTTCTTTTCCCTGTTGATTCCCGCCATCATCAATTTTGTCATACCCGCCGCCATCATGAATTTCTTTATTCCTAAAGAAAGACCCGCCGCGGTCATGGAAGCTCAAGCGATGAAACGGGGCGGTTGGATTATTATCTTTTTGTTTGTGCTGACCATTATTACTTCAGCCTGTTTTGAAAACTTTCTGGGTTTACCGCCTGCGGCCGGCATGATGTTGGGCTTGACCTATTTGAAGTTTTTTAGTTATTACCTGCAAAAAACCCGCGATTCCCATTCAACTGTGATGCCCGTGGATTTGACCGATGTCAAAATTGATTATTTTGCACCCATGAAGTATATGAATAATCCACAAGCAGAGAAAAATAAACAGGTGGCTCAGGAGTTACCGTTTGATATTTTCCAGAAAGTAGCAAACCTGGAATGGGATACGTTACTGTTTTTTTACGGCGTCATGGTCGGTGTTGGTGGTTTGAGTTTTATTGGTTATCTGGGCGTGGCATCCCATCATCTTTACGGCACTATTGATCCCAGTGTGGCGAATATTCTGGTAGGCATTGCTTCGGCATTTATCGATAACGGCACTATTATGTTGTCCGTACTCACCATGGCGCCGGATATTTCCCAAGGTCAGTGGCTATTGGTAACCTTGACTGCCGGCGTGGGCGGCAGTCTGTTGGCAGTGGGTTCAGCTGCAGGCGTCGGTTTGATGGGGCAGGCCAAAGGTATTTATACTTTTACCAGTCATTTAAAGTGGACGCCCGCCATCGCCCTCGGTTACGCCGGAAGTATTGCCGCTCACTTTCTGATTAACGGCCGTTATTTTTAGGTTGACTCAGGAACGATCGATTGCTGTGCTTAACTCTTATAATCTGCGATATAAACGGCTTTTAGGTTAAGTCGTGAGTACTGACATTTCAGAAAATAGTTTCGATGCCGCTGCCTTTTTAAAAAATCTGACCACGCGTCCGGGCATTTACACAATGCTTAATGACAAAGGCGAGATCATTTACATAGGCAAAGCCAAGAATCTTAAAAATCGCGTTTCCAGTTATTTTAAAACGCAAACAGCCTCGATCAAGCAGCAGGTTATGGTAGCTAAAGTAGCCGCCATTGAAGTCACTGTAACGCACACTGAAGGCGAGGCATTATTGCTGGAATGTCAGCAAATTAAACGCCATAAGCCACGGTATAATATCTGTTTAAGAGATGATAGATCCTTTCCTTATGTATTTTTGTCCAGTGAGCAAGACTTCCCGCAAATCACCCTTCATCGGGGGGCAAAAAATAAAAAAGGGCGCTATTTTGGCCCTTATCCCAGTTCGGGTGCCGTTAAAGAAAGCCTTAAATTATTACAAAGGCTATTTCCAATCCGGCAATGTGACGATGCCGTTTATAACAATCGTACCCGTCCCTGTTTGCAATATCAGATAGAGCGCTGCACCGCGCCCTGTGTAGGGCTTATTGACAAGCAACAGTATGCGCTGGATGTTGAAAGTACCGTGATGTTTCTGGAAGGGAAGGGCGGTTTGCTGATTGATCAGTTAATTATAAAAATGGAGCAGGCAGCGGCTACTCTCGATTTTGAGCAGGCCGCCGGCTTTAGAGATCAGATTGCAAAATTGCGCTCGGTACTGGAAAAGCATTTTGTTTCAGGCGAAAAGGGCGATGTGGATATTATCGCGTGTGCAAGTAAAGGTAATGTCGCGTGTGTGCAAGTATTTTTTATTCGTAACGGTCAGCATTTGGGCAATAAGGTCTTTTTCCCCGGACTGGCTGATGCACATGACCCGGCGGCTATTGTGCAGGCGTTTATTCCACAATATTATCTGGATAAACCCGTACCTCATGAGTTAATAGTCAGTCATCAACCGGAAGAGTCGGCGTTATTAACCGACGTGTTGAGCAGTCAGGCAAAACATTTGGTGGCTATTTCTGCCAGCGTTAGGGGCGAGCGTTTAAAATGGCTGCAAATGGCCTGTACTAATGCCGAGAATTCATTATTAAGCAAGTTATCGGATAAACAGGGACTTTATGCCCGATTTCTTAGCCTGCAAGAAGAGTTGGGTTGCAAAGATCTGCCCAAACGACTGGAGTGCTTTGATATTAGTCACACGCAAGGCGATCAAACGGTTGCCTCTTGTGTGGTTTTTGATAGGGAAGGACCTGTAAAATCGGCTTACCGGCGCTTTAATATCGTTGGCATAACCGGTGGTGATGATTATGCGGCCATTCATCAAGCGGTTTTTAGACGCTTTAAACGGCTTAAGCAGGGTGAGCATGATGCGCCGGACATCTTGTTTATTGATGGCGGAAAAGGTCAGGTACGTGAAGCACAAAAGGCATTAGCAGAATTAGACATAAACAATGTTATGATAGTCGGCGTTTCTAAAGGACCTGATAGAAAGCCCGGCATGGAAAAACTGATTCTGGTTGATCAGGAACAGCCGGTAGACATAGCACCGGGAGCCAGCGGTTTGCTGTTAATTCAGCATATTCGCGATGAGGCGCACCGGTTCGCAATAACAGGACACAGGTTACGTCGCGGCAAGGCATCAAAGCAATCAGTATTGGAGACTATTCCAGGGTTGGGAGCCAAGCGACGACAGCTTTTATTAAAACAGTTTGGGGGGCTGCAGGGCATTTCATGCGCAGGCGTAGATGCACTTTGCAGTATAGACGGCATAAGTCGGCAGTTGGCACAACGAATTTACGAGCTATTTCATCATCAAGATGACGATTCAATTTAACATACCTACTTCTCTTACGCTGTTAAGAATCGCGTTAATTCCTTTATTAACGGTGGTTTTTTATCTGCCTTGGCACTATTCCAATATAGCTTGCACGCTGATTTTTATGTTGGCAGGGTTTACTGACTGGCTGGATGGTTACCTTGCCAGAAAATGGCAGCAGGAAACACCTTTTGGTGCTTTTTTAGACCCTGTCGCAGATAAATTAATGGTTGCCATTGTTCTGGTTTTAATCGTTCAGCAGCAAGCAACGCCAGGTCTGGCTATTGCCTCAGCCGTTATTATCGGTCGGGAAATAACCATTGCTTCGCTGCGAGAATGGATGGCAGAAATAGGTCAACGGGCACAGGTTAAGGTCTCTCAATTAGGTAAATGGAAAACCACCGCACAAATGCTGTCAATTGGCATGTTGTTATATCGTGATGATTTATTGGGAATACCTATCAATTTAATCGGTCTTGGCCTCTTGTATATTGCCGCCATATTAACATTATGGTCTATGATTAATTACTTAAGTGCTGCCTTGGCAGTTATTAAGAAAAAATAAATAAATACTTAACACATTCGGGTTTGTCATCGATAGACCCGTTTGGTTTTTTGGCTTTTAGCGGTCTGTTAAAAGCCATTTTTTAACATAAACAGATACAGCATAGTGATACGCTGCGGTAAAAAAAATGGATCAGGAAATTGAAATTATTCGGCCAAAAGCTGAAACCCCCGACGAAATATTGCGAATTGCTTTAAAGCTATTTACCACAAAAGGTTATTTCACCACATCGTTAGTTGATATTGCAGAAGCGTCAGGGTTGAAAAATACCAGCGGCATTTATCATCACTTTAAAAATAAACACGTCATGGCCGCGCAGTTGTATGCCAATATTTTTGATAGCCTCAATATTTCTATCGATGATATCCGACGTAGAAATCAAAAATCATCAGAACAATTACACGGCATTACTGATTTGTTTTTTAAGCTGACCGATGATGCACCCGAGGTTATGCAGTTTCTGTTGATTTTAAAACTCAATGAGTTTTTACCGGAAGAAAAGCCGGTTATGGAAACAGCGGCTTTTGTAAAGATTATTAAAATTATTCAGGCAGGTATAAAAGCAGGTGAAATACGTGATATTGATCCGCAACTGGTTAATGCCTATTTTTTCGGTGTTATTAATCACACGTTGCGAGCAGTATTGACCGGTGATCTGAATAAAAAAGCCGACGCTTATCTGTCACAGACATGGCTTGCGGCATGGAATGCCATTGCCAAAAAATAACCGTGCCTTTGTATTAAAGAAAAATTATGGGTAAAGTGGTTCAGTTTAAGCGGCAAACAGTCGCCCAACGGCATAAAGGCAATACCTTGTGTCGCAGTGGCTTCCATAAATGGATTGTTCTCAAAGAAAAGCAGTTTGATGTTAAACAGGGAAAGTTGATTACTGCTTATCAATGCACGCGTTGTGCAAAAATCAAAACCAAAGCGTTGTAGCCCAATGTCATTAAGTTAAGAGCAATTTGTTTAAAAAAACTGGCTACCCACTTTAGGCGGGACAAGCAGCTAGTCTTAACCGTTCGCCCTGAGCTTGTCGAAGGGTCGTTCATGGTTCGACAGGCTCACCACGAACGGCTTAACTTTAAATTGTCCCGCCTTAAGTGGCTAGCCAAAAAAATGGAGTGCAATCGCTTCAGCTATTGCCTGTAAAAACAGCTTAAGCGGTTTTACTCCAATTATGTGCCTAACTTAACGGCATTGCACTGTGGCCGGTTTTAGTTTTTTTACAAGCGTTAGTAAAATAATGGATAATACTTGAGACTTTAACGCACATCAATTAATTTATATTAAGGAATCCCTTATGATCGCTATAGTAGACGATACTACAGAAATAGCCGATGCGCTTGTTGATTGGTTCAGTTTGCTCGGTCGCGATGCAACGGCTCTTTATTCAGCTGAAAATTTGCTGGAGTGGTTGCAAGATAGTCAGGCCAAATCGGGCGACGATCCGGTTAATACAGGTAATCTTCTGGATGCAGCCATTCTCGATATTAACCTTCCCGGTATAAACGGAATAGAGCTGGCTCATAAGTTGCGGCTGAAATTTCCTGACTTGCCACTGTTATTAATTTCGGCCTTGCGGCATGATGAAGTCGAAAGTCTAGGCCCCCTGCCCGTGGGCGTCTCTTTTCTAAGGAAACCTTTTGATCTAACCGTGATTGAAAGCTTTTTGTTTAAAAAGCCGGATTAATTCAGTATTCAACGTGTCTTTTAACAACTTAAACACTCCCTCGCTTTTTATTGTAGTTGGTTTGCTATACCTGACAATACCCATTATGACCTGGATTGTATTGAGAGGAAATCGCTCACGCCCGGTTACGTTTTGGTGCGTTGGCAGTTTATTGTTCGGTAGCGGATTATTGTTGGTTGGTTTGCGCGGGAGTATCCCCGAATGGGTAACCTTACCCGCAGCCAATTTATTGGTATTTATTGGATACCTGTTGCATATTCAGGCATTGCGCCTGGAGTTTGCGACGCCCTGGCGGTTGATTTGGATGGTCGCAGCCTCTTTGGCTTTTGTTTCGGTTTTTGAAGGTATCCGACTGGGCTTGGGGGATATTTTATTACGCTTACAATTTATTAGCCTGTTATATGGTCTTATGAGCTTGCTCTTAGGTAGTCTGGCATGGCGCATCGGGCGGCTTTATAATAGTTCTAACGCTTATTTTGTCTTCGTAATTTGTGCGCTGGGTTTCTTGGGTTTTCAGGCTCGTTTTATCGAATTGATTAATAATGGAAATAATGGGGTTACTCCCGATGTGATGGCCACCAGTATTATCACGGCTCAAGGGGCTGTCATTGGCGTATTGTGTTCAATCGGCACTCATTTCGGTTATATTGGCATGTCGCTTGATCGTTTAATTCGTAGTGAAACCGCCATAAAAACAGCCAAGCTAGTTGCCATAAATCAGAGCCAGGAAGTTATTGCCAGACTGGATCGTCAACGTAGTTTAGGCGCCATGTCTGCTTCGCTGGGTCATGAGATCAACCAGCCCTTAACGGCTATTCTGGCAAATGCCCAAATAGCGAAACGCGGTATTGATCAAGAGCTATTCAAGCCGTCTCAAATAGAAGCGCTTCTTGATAAAATTATACACAATACCCACCGCGCAAATTTAATCATTGAAAAAATTCGTGGCTTTATCAGGCCCGCATCTTTAGAGCGTCGTTCCATTGATCTGGGTGAAATAGTGCGTGAAACGGCTCTTTTTGTTAAAGATAACGCATTTGTTCATAAAGTTGATTTTATTTTTTCTATTGAC
Source organism: uncultured Methylococcaceae bacterium (assembly GCA_903839795.1). Classification (GTDB taxonomy): domain Bacteria; phylum Pseudomonadota; class Gammaproteobacteria; order Methylococcales; family Methylomonadaceae; genus Methylobacter_C. Next base: position 7,552 of record CAIMDR010000694.1, read on the forward strand.
GGGAAGCCATTGTTGGTTTTAGGCGATGCCATTCAACTTTCACAGGTATTGCTTAATTTATATCGCAATGCAATAGAAGTGTTACAGCACGAGAAGCAACGAAAACTTTATATTTCAGTGTATCCTGGAGAAAACGAGATAGTAACCACGGTACGCGATACCGGTCCCGGTCTGACTGACGAGGCCTTGACGCGAATCGGTGAGTCTTTCTATTCTACAAAAGAGGATGGCTTGGGTTTGGGCTTGTCAATTTCAAAGAGTATTATTGAGCAACACGGTGGGCAAGTTATCATTAGTAATGCTGAAGAGGGTGGTGCGTGTTTTAAAATTCGCTTGCCTGCGCACTCTCATCTTTTAACGTAAGGGCTGCTTTGACCTTAACCGATAAGATCAAGCTATTATCAATATAAAAACATATTTATGTTGGTTTTAGTACAGTATTTTTATATTCTATTTGATTGTTTTTTCCTTGGATGTATTGTTTTTTTAGTTATAATACAAACACTTTTTTTATTTTAATAATAAATCTCTCCTGTTAACCGACTTTAGTCAAAGAAGTGTGCTTTGCTATTCTTGTATTGTCGGGTATTTATAAAATTACTTGGCGAAAGACGAAATGCCTACAGCCAATAATACATTGTAAAAAGCATTCGTTTTTAGGCATCCTTCATAGAGGCTCAAAAGTAGTTGACTCTTTTTTTATCACAAAAAATGATGATAATAATTTCTGATTATACCGGATTATGGGGGGCACCTAAAATCCTTGAGTGAAGCGGAAATCAATAGATTTTCCAACCAATTCTCGCTATAGGCAAAGCCATTAAGT
>CAIMDR010000695.1 GCA_903839795.1 uncultured Methylococcaceae bacterium
AATCTGTTCTTCTCAATACTTTTTGAATTTTATTTTTCCGTTTATTTAAATCACAACGCATTGATTATTATCGTAAATATTTTTAAGGTAGCAGTATTAGGGTTAGGGTGGACGTTATCGGCTATCCAAAACCCAATCTTTCAACTGCAAGGCGACCCATTCCGGATCGTCCAGCGTTAAATCATGACCGCCCCACGGATGGCTTAGCAGTTTTAAAGCCCATTTTTTTTGTATTTTTTCCGAGCATAAAGGGGCTACCAGTTTGTCGCCCTTGCCGTTTATTAATAAAACGGGTTTATTCGGTTTTATGTCACCGGGGCGATAACTTGCGGCGGCTATAATTTGTCGAAAGCTGTTTTTAAGACTAATCGGGCGCTGCTGTTGTATCGTTTCCCAAGCGAGGCTTATTTGTTCATCTTGATCACGGCGATTACTTATTAATTGTAATATGGCTTTTTCCCGGTTACGACCCTGTTGCTTCGATACCAAGGCCGCAAATTTACGATAACTTTGCCAGCGCAAGCGATGATAAAAAGGGCTTAAGTCGGCAAAGCTGGTATTAATCAAACTTGCACCGCAAATATCATCAGGATAGTTGCGCATCCATTCCCAGGCAACCATGGCACCCAATGAAACAGCCAGAAGAGTGGCCGGTTGTTGCAGGCAACCTTGAGCCAACGCTTGAGCACGCACTGTGTCGGTAATGGCCTTGATGGTAATCGGACTGGTTTCTTGGTAAAAACAACCGGTGCCGGGTAAATCTATCGTGGTGATGTTGGCATCCGGAAAAGTTGCTTTCAGGATGGGTATAAAATCGCCCCAATGCGCTGATTCACGCGCCAGACCTCTTAGCAGAATCCAATGATGACCGACTTGACTATTCATACCAAAATTCCTGTGCCTTTTTTGTATAATCAGATTTTTGTGGTGGTGCCAAGGGCATCCAATTTTTTGGGTATAATATACTCCGGTGTAAAAAATCAAACAGCAGGAAATGTCGGCGAAAAACCCGGTGCTGACGATGCGGTAATAGCGGGTGAAACAAGCCGTGACGTGAAAAAAGATGTGATGGATTTTTGCGCAACCAGAGCCATGAGCCCATTTCCAGCGTCAAGGGTAAAAATAAACGATCGGCGCTAAAGCGTTGCACAAAATCATCGAATAAATAATCCCATAGATCCCCGCTAATCACATATTCCAGGCACATGGGTTCTATTTTATAAACATGATGTGGGTAGCACCGATCAAATAATTCTTTTAATGCCAAGGTTTCAGCGATAAAGGCGAAGGGTGTTTTCCGTGAAGCATAAGGAAACCATAAGCGATCTTTAATGCCAAAACCAGAGTGTAAATCCAGTGCGATTGATAGTGGCGAGTTAAACAGGTGTTGATCCACTACCCGACATAAAGCCAGTGCTTCTTTTTCCATGTTTAAAATATCGCCGCGATACCAAGGCAAATGAGGCGTCAGGTTCTGACCGCTGTAGAGCTTGGTTGCTCCGACACCTTCTATGGGTGAATTTCGCATAAGATCAACCCCGTTGCCATTACAACGGGTACCCAGATAAATACCCACCGGATTAACGAGTGGCACAAAGACCAGTCTGGATTTTTCCAGGCGGGCAAGAAGCTCTTCATCCCAGTCCAGTAATTGACTGATGGTTTCCATATAAGACAAAATAACTTCTGAACCTATTTTCTCTAGCCCATGAACGCCGCCAAAAAACGCCAATACCGGCGCATCAGGTTCAGTTGAGCCCAAGGTAACGCAATGGATAGGAAAGTCATGCTCTTTATAACGGATTGTCTCTATGATTTGCGTGCGTGCTTTGTCGCCGAATCGTTCAATGATGCGTTCAAGTTGTTCAAGTTCGGGAAATTTAAAGCCGGTCATAGATAGGTATTAGGAAGTAATGTCATTAAAAAACAGTTTTTCTGTTTCATGTTTTGGCAGTATAGCTTGTAATTGTTCGGTTCCGGCATAAGAATCTTATGATAACTCTTACGTAAACGGTTATCCTATTATAATCGCGTGACAGCAAGATGAAATCCGGTCTGCTTACTATTTAGGGTTAATCAGCCAGTTTTTCGCAGATTGCAGAGTAAAAATTAAACAGTCAACACACAATAATAATGCCTCAGTTAAAACAGTTTTTCCTCGCGCTCAGTTTTTATACTCGGTTGCCGGGTCCAAAATCCCAGGATTACACAAAACTACCGCAAACAACGGTTTATTTACCGCTGGTTGGCTGGTTGGTGGGAGGTATTACTGCGTTAAGTTTTTATCTGGCTGATTTGTTGTGGCCGCAAGTAACAGCGGTGATATTGGCTTTAATAGTGGGTATTTTTTTAACCGGCGCTTTTCATGAAGATGGTTTTGCCGATGTCTGTGATGGTTTTGGTGGCGGTTGGGGCAAGCAACGTATCCTGGAAATCATGAAAGATTCCTACATTGGTGTTTATGGTGTGGTCGGATTGTTGCTGCTTTTTTTGTTAAAAATCAGCTTGCTGGACAGTCTGTTAGCTACCGCCGTGCCTTGGGTATTATTGGCGGGGCACAGTATTAGCCGGTTGTCGCCCTTGTTGTTGATGCAGCGGTATGATTACGCGCGTAAGTGTGACAGCAAGGCGGCTGTTGCCGTTTATAAACCCAAGGGTCAGCAATTGCTTGTTGCTACCCTGACTGCCTTGTTACCCTTGGCGTTGTTGCCACCGGTCTGCGTACTGGCGATTATTCCTGTGTTCGCAATCAATTGGTATGTGGGCCGTTATTTTTATCGCTATATCGGTGGTTATACGGGGGATTGTTTGGGCGCGAGCCAGCAAATTTCAGAAACAGTTTTTTATTTAAGTGTTAGTGCCTTATGGATATTTATTTAGTTCGCCACACGAAAACGGACACCCTTAAAGGGCTGTGTTATGGACAAAGCGATGTCGGCTTGGCGAAAACTTTTCTTGAAGAAGTTCAGCAGCTACAACAAAAATTACCTGAATTTACAGCGAATAGCCGGTTTTTTAGCAGTCCGTTAACGCGCTGTGTAAAATTGGCGGAACAGTTTTCTGAGTGTGTAACGACCGATGCCCGCTTATTGGAGCTTGATTTTGGCGATTGGGAAAGTAGACGTTTTGATGATCTTGATGCCGATGTTTTACAGCAGTGGACAGATAATTTTGTTCATGCTGCACCGCCAAATGGCGAAAGTTTTACCGATTTATGTCAGCGCGTTGGCGCTTTTTGGCAAGAGGTTGTGCAGGGAACGCCAGCGACAACCGAACAACTTATCATCATAACCCATGCCGGTGTTATTCGTGCTTTGTTGGCGCACATTTTAAAGCTGCCACCGGCCAATGCTTTTCAGTTTCGGGTTGACTTGGGTTCTGTACATAAACTTCAGCATCTCGATAATTACACTTTTATAAACTATATCAATCTATAAATGAAACACGGCGGTAATATTTATCAATTCGCAAAGCATTTGGGTTGCTTGCCTGAGCAAGTACTGGATTTTTCATCCAACATTAATCCAGATCAAGCGTTTGATTGGCGTACTTTGCAACCGGTATCATTGGGCCCTTATGCTGACCCTGATTACAGTTTAGGGGGGTGCTGATTTTAAATAATGTCAATTATGCGTAGACTTGGGAACCAAATTGATCAATCTTATCCCAAAACTGCTGCCATCTTCCTTGGGTCTGCACTAATGCGCGTAAAGATAATATCACTTTAGCGCCTTTATCTTTCCAGCGCATTCCCGAACCACAAAGCCGCTGTTTCACCAGTGTTTTGCAAGCGGCTTCGGTGACGCCTGAGCCAATGGGTAAGTTGTTTTCTATATGCTCGGCGAAAGCCATCATGTGACGATGATTCTTAAAGTAGGTTAGTGCGGCCTGTAAATTCTCTTTGACGGTTTTTGTCAGGCTGTTTTTTTGAGCCAATTTTTCCATTTCGCTGATGAGTGATTCAACGGCACCGGTTTCATGTTTGAGTTGTTTACAGCGCTCATCCAGCCAAAGGGCACGTTTAGGTTTATCCGTTTTTCCTGGGTAGGCGGCGTAAGAGACGTTTGCCAAATACTCAGTGACGTGAAAAAAATCCAGTAATTGGCGACTGGTATGTTGCTCTAAAAACGACCAATTATTTTTTGCACCATCTGCAATGCCTAAATAGAGGGCGTCAGGATAGTGTTTTTTAACCGTAGCAATTTCTTTCTCCAAACGCTGAAAAAAAGTGCCTTTGCCGTATTCTGGCGCTTCACCGAT